>DATAMD010000176.1:0-15815 GCA_036260755.1 Chitinophagaceae bacterium
AGAAGGGTACAGGAAAAAATTAAGCCCTGTTGAAATTGTTGACGATTTTTTTAAAAAGCAAACATCAATTAAAAACGAACAGGAAAAGTTAGATATTTTATTCCGTTTTGTACAATACATCGAAAGGCAGGTTGTTTTATTTGATGCATTGGAAGATGCAGCATTTAAACAGGTAAATGATATGAGCGGCAGAGGCACGCTTAAAAATTTAGCCGTTGCCGTTGAACAGGAAAATAAACGGGATGCATTAAAAAATAAATTGAAAGATTTTAATGTTCAGTTGGTATTAACGGCGCATCCAACACAATTTTATCGCGGCGCTGTTTTAGGAATCATTCATGATCTTTCTTCGGCGGTAAATACAAATAATGAAAACCAGATATATACTTATTTGCAACAGTTGGGAAGAACGCCATTCTTTCAACAGGAAAAACCAACGCCGTATGATGAAGCGATTAGTTTGATCTGGTATCTCGAAAATATTTTTTATCATGCAACAGGCCGTATTATTTCGTTCATAAAAAACAGTTTTCCCGATGCGCTTGATGCAAATAATCCAATTGTGCGAATGGGATTCTGGCCGGGCGGCGACCGCGATGGGAATCCTTTTGTAAAAACAAATACAACTCTGCAGGTTGCTGCTGCTTTGCGCGGCAGCATCATCAAATCGTATTATCTCGATGTGCGGAAACTGAAGCGCAGATTAACTTTTAAAGGAGTTGATATTGCATTGACCAAATTAGAAAAGAAGTTATACGACAATTTATTTATTCCAGGATATGAACTTGATCTTAGCAAAGAAGAAATATTAACAGCATTAAAAAATATCCGGTATCAATTAATTTACGATCACAATAATTTGTTTGTAAATCAAATTGAAGCACTGATAAATAAAGTGGAAATTTTTGGTTTGCATTTTGCTTCATTGGATATCCGTCAGGACAGCAGTGTTCACGGAAAAATATTAGAATCCATTGCCGCAAATACAGATGCACTTCCAACAAATTATCCGGGTTTATCTTCTTCAGAAAAAATTGAATTGCTTACAAACATTACAACAACTGTTGGTAATAATATTTTTATAACTGATGATGTGCATCGGGATACGCTGGATGTGATGATTGCAATTAAAAATATTCAAAAACAAAATGGCGAAGCAGGCTGCAACCGTTATGTTATCAGTCAATGCAATTCTGCATTAAATGCGATGGAGGTTTTTGGTTTGATGTTATTAAGCGGATGGAAAAAAGAGGAATTAGCTGTTGATATTGTTCCGTTATTTGAAACCGTTGATGATCTGCAACATGCGGCAAGTGTGATGAAAGAATTGTACAGCAACAAAATTTATAATCAACATCTGCAAAGAAGAAATCATAAACAAACCATCATGTTAGGTTTTTCGGACGGCACAAAAGATGGCGGTTATTTGATGGCTAACTGGAGTATTTATAAAGCAAAAGAAGAATTAACTGCTATTTCGAAACAATATAATATTGATGTTGTTTTCTTCGACGGACGTGGTGGCCCTCCTGCACGTGGCGGCGGAAAAACGCACCAGTTCTATGCTTCGATGGGCAAGAACATTGCGAATAAGGAAATACAATTAACAGTGCAGGGACAAACAGTAAGTTCGAATTTCGGTACAATTGATGCGGCGCAATATAATATCGAACAAATGCTTGATGCAGGAATTTATAATGATTTGCTTTCAAACAACGAGCTTACTTTATTGCCCGAAGAAGAAAAATTATTGCAATCATTATCCGAAGAAAGTTACCGGTCGTACATACAATTAAAAGAACATCCGTATTTTTTAGATTATTTAGGTCACGCAAGCCCATTGCGTTTTTATGCCGAAACAAATATCGGCAGTCGCCCCGCAAAGAGAGGTGCATCATCAAAAATTAATTTAAAAGATTTGCGTGCCATTCCGTTTGTTGGTGCATGGAGCCAGCTAAAACAAAATGTTACGGGCTATTACGGATTGGGCACTGCATTGCAGCAATTAGAAAAAGAAGGCAAATGGAACGAGTTGCAAAAAATGTATCAGCGTTCATTATTTTTCAAAACATTAATTGATAATTCTGAAATGGCGATGCAGAAATGTTTCTTTCCGCTTACTTCATTTTTATCGACACATAAAATTTACGGCGAAATTTGGAATAAGATTTTTGCAGAGTACGAACTCACAAAACGTTATGTGCAAAAGCTTTCGGGGCATAACGAACTGATGGCCGATTATCCGGTTGATCAATTATCCATTCAAATGCGTGAAAGAATTGTGTTGCCGTTAATTACCATTCAACAATATGCAATTACAAAAGTTCGCGAACTGGAAGAACAATTAATTGAAACATCGGTAAAAAAAACGTACGAAAAATTAGCTATGCGTTGTTCGTTCGGAATTATAAATGCAGGAAGAAATTCGGCATAATAAAAAAAGGTCTTTGAAAAAAGACCTTTTATTTTTAATAAAAAAATCATGAAGCAATTTAAAGCGCAATCACTTTTTTTAACCGGTTACTTTCGAAAGATTTTTCAATAACATTTATTACGGCAATACTTTCGTCGGGCTTTACTGCCAAAGGTTTTCCATTAACGAAAGATTGATACAATGCTTCATAATAACGCATATAATCGCCTTTTTCTGTGGGTACTTTTATGCGAATAATTTTTCCGTCTTTTTCGGTATGCAATACACCCTGTTCACTTTCGGGTTCGATGCCCCAATTGGCAGCAGTTGGTTTTTTGCCAGCAATTAAATCTGTTTCCTGCACATCGCCCCTGCTTTTTAAAAATGTTCCGTTTTTGCCAAATAGCATGTAGCCCGGTAATTGTTCGCGAATAAAAAGTCCGCTTTTTAATCGCACTCTTGAATTGTTATAGAATAATAATATTTCAAAATAATCATCGATCAACGATCCTGTTCGTTGCGAAGCAATATCGGCAAACAAAGCATTGGGTTTGCCAAACAATTGCAAGGCCTGATCAATTAAATGCGCACCAAGATCGTATAAAACACCGGTACCTAATTCGCCGGTTTCTTTATGTTTTTTGGGACTGAGAGATGGCACAAACCGGTCGTAACGTATTTCCACTTCTACAATATCGCCCAACCAACCTTCATCAATAATTTTTTTTACGGTCAGGTAATCGCTGTTCCATCTCCGGTTTTGATAAGGGCAAAGAATTTTATTTTGCTGTTCGGCAATTTCCTTTAATTCAATTCCTTCCGAAACCCTTACTGTTAAAGGCTTTTCGAGCACTACGTGTTTGTGCGCAAGCAATGTTTTTTTTGCATACCCGAAATGTGTAACACTTGGCGTATTAACAATAACCAAATCAATATCATCGTCTAATAATTCTTCTAAAGATGTATAACTTTTTGTGTTGGGATAATCGTGCTGAATATTTTTTTTGCTTCTTTCCCATGCACCGGTTAAAATAAAACCGGGATGTGCATCAATAAACGGTGCATGAAAAATTTTACCACTCATGCCATAAGAAAGTAAAGCTGTTTTTATTTTTTGCATGATTGAAATTTTATAGAATTAATTCTTTAGTAAGATAACTAATTACCGAAATTATACACTCGGCAATAATTGCTGAAAAAAATTATGCAGTTGAAGAGTGCGATTCTTTTACTGAAAGAATCGAAGGCAACAAAAGTTTAATTCTTATTCTGAAGTTGGCTACATAAAAATCATTAATTTCAGTGCATAAACTTTTGCTATGCGTATTGTTCCATTAATTATTTCGGGCACAGTTACAACGGCATTGATTGTTGCATTAAATATGCAGTTGCCTGTTGGTGCAACCAAAACGCCAAGGTTAGGATATTTTTTATCGCCGCAACAGGGTTTCTGGCAAAACGCAGAACCGGCTGATGTTTTGTTCGATAAAAATATTTCTATCAATGGTATTAAATCTGCTGCCGAAGTTTATTTTGATGATCGTTTGGTACCGCATATTTATGCCGAAAGCGATGCCGATGCGTATTTTGTTCAGGGATATTTGCATGCAAAATTTCGTTTGTGGCAAATGGAATTTCAAACGTATATCGCTGCCGGAAGATTGAGTGAGATTATTGGTGAAGATGGTGTAAAGACCGATAAATATTTCAGAAGATTAGGAATGGTGTATGGTGCCGAACAATCTTTAAAAGCAATGGAAGATAATCCCGAAACAAGGGCTGCCACTGATGCTTACACCGATGGTGTGAATGCATATATTAAATCGCTGAAAGAAAGTGATATTCCTTTCGAATATAAATTATTGGATTATAAACCGGAGATGTGGTCGAATTTAAAAACAGTTTTATTTTTAAAATTTATGTCGTTCGATTTAACCGGGCAAGGGGATGATGATTTAAAAATGACCAACACCAGAAATTTATTGGGATACGATACATTTAAAAAATTATTTCCCGAACGTTCCAATTTGTTAGATCCCATCATTCCAAAAGGAACAGCATTTGCTGCACCAAGCATTGCCGTTAAAACACCCGCCAATGTTGACTCTGCTTATTTTAATTCAAATAACAATGCAGTAACTGCAACAGCACCCATCATTCCAAATAAAAATAACGGAAGTAATAATTGGGCGGTTAGCGGTACAAAAACAAAAAGTGGTAAACCCATTTTGTGCAACGATCCGCATCTTGGATTAAACCTTCCGTCACTCTGGTACGAGATGCAAATAACAACACCAACGCAAAATACTTATGGTGCTTCATTCCCCGGTGCACCTTCTATTATTATTGGTTTTAACGACAGCATTGCATGGGGCGTTACCAATGCCGGAAGAGATGTGAAAGATTTTTACGACATTAAATTCCGAGATACCACCATGCAGGAATATTGGTTTAATAATACATGGAAAAAAACGGAGTTCAGAAAAGAATTAATTAAAATTAAAAATAAACCCAATGATACTGAAACTATTGCTATGACAGTATTTGGCCCGGTGATGTACGATAGAAACTATAAAAGTAAAAACGAAGACGGGCAATATATTGCTGTGCGATGGACAGCACATGATGCAAGCAATGAGTTGCTTACTTTTTATAAATTAAATCGTGCAAAATCTTATACCGATTATGTTGATGCCATTACAAGTTTTGAATGCCCCGGTCAAAATTTTGTGTTCGCATCGGTGAGTGGCGATATAGCTATTCGGCAACAAGGAAAGTTTGTTGCCAAGTGGAAACGACAAGGCGATTTTATTCAGCCCGGCACCGATTCGAATTTTATGTGGCAGGGATATATTCCGGCAACCGAAAATCCGCAAATGATTAATCCGGTACGTGGTTTTGTTAGCAGTGCCAATCAAATGGCGGTTGATTCTGCATATCCGTATTATTTAGGCAGAGCCGCTAATTTTCCTGTGTTCCGCGGATTAATCATCAACAGAAAATTATCGGAGATGAATAATATCACTCCGCAGGATATGCAAAAATTACAAACTGATAATTATAGTGTTTTAGCCGAATTTGCACGACCGTTTTTATTAAAATATTTAGACGAAACAAAATTAAATGCCGAAGAAAAAAATCAACTCGATATTTTAAAGGCATGGAATTTTGAAAATAATATCAACGAAAAAGGCGCTACCATTTTTAAAATTTTCTGGGATAGTGTTTATAAACAAACTTATGCTGATGAGTTTGGCAAAAGTAAACTGCCATTGTCGTGGCCCGATCAACCCACATTGGTTGACGCATTAAAAGATTCGGCTTATGCTTTTGCCGATGATATAAATACTTCCGATAAAAAAGAAACATGGAAAGATGTGGTGTTGATAGCGTTTCAAAAAGCAAGTAAAACTTTATTCAAAACATCGCAGGAAAATAAATTGGAGTGGGGCGTTTTTAAAGATACTTATGTAAATCATTTATTAAAAATTCCGGCATTAAGCCGTTTGCATTTACCAATTGGCGGCGGCGCCGAAAGTATTAATGCAACAACAGCTAATCATGGCCCAAGCTGGAGAATGATCGTTCAGTTAACCGATAAGATTGAAGCATTTGCGGTGTATCCCGGCGGACAAAGCGGTAATCCCGGCAGTAAATTTTACGATACGTTTATTGATAGTTGGGTAAGTGGGAAATATTATTCTGTGTTATTTTTAAACAAACAGGAAGCTCGTCATAACAACAGAATCAAATGGCATTTTACTTTTACTAAAGCATAAAATATAGCTCATGAAATTTATAACTGCAATTATATTAACCGCATTATTAAGTTTTACAATCGGATTATTTACTGCATTGCCTTGGTGGAGTTTTGCCATAACAACATTAATTATTGCGGCAGCCATACATCAAAAACCGTGGAAAGCATTTTTGGCTGCATTTGTTGCCCAGTTTGTGTTGTGGGCAGTGCTAGCATTTATTATCGATATTGCCAACCAGCATTTATTATCGGTAAAAGTTGCCACTATTTTGCCATTGCACGGTTCATATATATTATTAATTTTTATCACTGCATTTATCGGCGCATTAGTTGCAGGCCTCTCTGCATTAACCGGAAGTTTTTTAAGAAAACGATAATTTATTTTGTTACGGGCAATTGTTTTTCATGGCATCGCCGGTTGCGTCGCACACTTCAACTGAGGAAAGCTATTAGCCATGAGCCATCAGCATCATCTGCCTTCCCGAATTCATAACATAAACATCATCTTCAAAATACCGAGGCTAAACCTTACTTTTGCGGCTTCGGAGAAAAAATAAAAACTAAAAAACAGAAACTAAATCGTTCAAATCAGGAACCCGGTTTACAAAAAGCTAATTCGTGTAATTCGATTGAATTCGTGTAATAAAAATAAATATCAAATAAAAACAGAATGATCAGTGCAAGAAATATTACCCTTGCTTATGGCAAGAGGGTATTGTTTGATGAAGTAAATATTAATTTCATAAAAGGGAATTGTTACGGCGTTATTGGTGCCAATGGTGCCGGTAAATCTACTTTTTTAAAAATATTAAGCGGCGAGATAGAACCCAATAAAGGCACTGTTGAAATTACTCCGGGCGAACGCATGGCGGTATTAAAACAAAATCAATTTGAATTTGATGAATGCACTGTTTTAAATACCGTGTTAATGGGCCACAAAAAAATGTGGGATGTGATGCACGAACGCGAAGCCATTTATGCCAAAGAAGATTTTACCGAAGAAGATGGAATGAAAGCCGGTCACCTTGAAGCCGAGTTTGGTGAAATGGGCGGCTACGAAGCCGAAAGTAATGCGGGTACTTTATTAAGCAGTTTGGGTGTTAAAGAAAGTATGCAGCAAAGTTTAATGAAAGATATTCCGAGCAATTTTAAAGTGCGTGTGTTGCTGGCGCAGGCGTTGTTTGGTAATCCCGATATTTTATTATTGGATGAGCCTACCAACGGTTTGGATATTGAAACAATTGGTTGGTTAGAAAACTTTTTGGCCGATTACGAAAATATTGTGTTGGTGGTTAGTCACGATCGTCACTTCTTAGATACAATTTGTACGCACGTTGCCGATGTTGACCGTGCAAAAATTAAAGCATTCACAGGTAACTATACTTTCTGGTACGAATCGTCGCAATTGATGAGCCGCCAGATAAACGATAAAAATAAAAAGACCGAAGAAAAGCGTGCAGCATTATTAGATTTCATTGCACGTTTCTCGGCCAACGCATCAAAAAGTAAACAGGCAACATCGCGTAAAAAAGCATTAGAAAAATTAACCATTGAAGAGATTGAACCGAGCAACAGAAAATATCCGGGAATTATTTTTCAGCCGCTGCGTGAAGTAGGTAATCAAATTTTAAATGTAGAAAAATTAACCAAGAGTGTTGACGGCAGAAAATTATTTGATAATGTTTCTTTCAGCATTAATAAAGGCGAGAAGATTGCATTGTTAAGCCGCGATCCATTGGCAGTAACAAATTTTTTCGAAATTATAACCGGCCAAATGCAGGCCGACAGCGGAAAGTACGAGTGGGGTACAACAATTACCAAAGCTTATTTACCTGTTGAGAACAGCGAATTTTTTAAAGAAGGATTAAGTTTGATGGATTGGTTGCGGCAGTTTGTTCCGCCGCATGTTACCGATGCCGATGAACCTTTTATTCGTGGATTTTTAGGAAAGATGTTATTTAGTGGTGATGATATTTTAAAGAAGACAAACGTTTTAAGCGGTGGCGAAAAAGTGCGTTGCATGATTAGCAGGATGATGTTGCAAAATCCTAATTTAATTTTATTAGATCAACCAACAAACCATTTGGATCTGGAAAGTATTCAAAGTTTTAATGAAGGTTGTCAAACTTTTCCGGGCATTGTTTTATTAACATCGCACGATCATACTTTTATGCAAACCGTTGCCAATCGTGTAATTGAATTAACGCCAAAAGGCATCATCGATCGTTTAACAACTTTTGATGAATATATGGAAGACGACCGCATTCATCAGTTAAGAGAAGAAATGTATGCTTAGTGAGTTATAAATTATAAGTTATGAGTTATGAATAATAAAAAAACCATTCAATTTTTTTGAATGGTTTTTTTATTTTATTGCTGCTTTTTTTTATTATTGATTTTAATTGATGCCATGAAAGCAGAACCATGAAGCGAGTGACACAACAGGCGATGCCGTGAAACACAACTGTTGGTAACAAAAAATAAATTAACCTTATTTCTATAATTTGTAAGCTTATTTTCGCATTCAAATTAAATTATCTTGATGCAACCGTTGGTGGCTATTGTTATTTTAAATTTTAACGGAAGAAATTATTTGGAAAGATTTCTTCCATCGGTAATTGCATCAACGTACGAAAATAAAAAAATTGTGCTGGCCGATAATGCGTCGATTGATGATTCGGTTGAATTTGTTCGTCATAATTTTCCTTCGGTAGAAATTATTTTAAACACGCAGAACGATGGTTTTGCAGGCGGCTATAATTGGGCGCTGCCGCATATTCCGGCCGATTATTATGTTTTATTAAACAGCGATGTTGAAGTAACAAATAATTGGATTGAACCTGTTATTGAGTTAATGGAAGGCGATAAAAAGATCGCAGCTTGTCAGCCAAAATTATTATCATATCACCAACCGCATTTGTTTGAATATGCCGGTGCCGGTGGCGGATGGATAGATAGTTTGGGTTATCCGTTTTCGCGTGGAAGAATTTTTGATGTGCTGGAAAAAGACGAACACCAATACGATACCGTTGAAGAAATTTTTTGGGCAACGGGTGCAGCCATGTTTATACGCAGTAAAATATTTCATCAATTAAATGGATTTGATGCCGGCTTTTTTGCGCATCAGGAAGAAATTGATTTGTGCTGGCGAATGCAATTGGAAGGATATAAAATATTTGTTTGCCCCAAAAGTGTGGTGTATCATGTTGGTGCCGGAACATTGCCGCGGGGCGGACGAAAAGTATTTCTGAATTTCAGAAATAATTTAATAATGATGAGTAAAAATTTACCTGTACAGGAAAAATTATGGAAGTTACCTTTTAGGTATGTATTAGATGGTATATCAGCATGGAAGGGATTATTAACAGGCGATACAGATTTTTTTAAAGCCATTGTGAAAGCACATTTTGCTGTGATAAACTGGTGGTTATTTAAAAAGAAATCTTATCCCGAAAAAAGAAAACCGATGAAAACTTTAACCGGAATGTTTCCCGGAACAGTGGTATGGCAACATTTTGTTAAGCATAAGCTATACTTCGGGCAAATTGTTGAAAAGAAGCGAGGATAATTTCATCAGCTCCCTTATTTTTGCATCAATTCAAATATTAAGTATGTCAGAAACAGTAATCGAAAACGAAAAAGATTTTACCAAAAACTGGGTAAACTCATCGCGATTTTTATTTTATCTGCAGGTTTTTATAGTGATTGCGTTTATTTTTGGCGGTTGTTATAATTTATATCAACACAGATATATGGGCAAACCGGATGTAAAAGTTCCGGAGAATACTTTGTACACACCACAATACAAATAATAATTCAGTAAAAAAATTTTGTGATGAACTTTAGATGGCTAAATTTGCACTCCCAATAAAGTTCTTACAAAAAATGCGGAAGTAGCTCATTTGGTAGAGCACGACCTTGCCAAGGTCGGGGTGGCCGGTTCGAGCCCGGTCTTCCGCTCTCAAAAATCTTCCATCTCTGGATGGAATTTTTTTTGGATGCCCTGGTGGTGGAACTGGTAGACACGCAGGACTTAAAATCCTGTGGTCAGCAACGGCCGTGCGGGTTCAAGTCCCGCCTGGGGCACAAATAAAAG
Source organism: Chitinophagaceae bacterium (assembly GCA_036260755.1). Lineage (GTDB taxonomy): Bacteria > Bacteroidota > Bacteroidia > Chitinophagales > Chitinophagaceae > CAIQDX01. The sequence goes on from DATAMD010000176.1 coordinate 10,270, forward strand.
CCGCTCAATTTTTTTGAGCGGCTTTTTATTTTCAAAAAATATTTTCAGGTATTGATTATTGATGAAAGAATGATAAAGCTTACGGTAATTTAAAAATTACAAAAGCGCTTAAGCCTAAACCGATACCCGAATTTTTTCCATAAAAAGTATAAAATCCCTGAATGTATGGAGTAGCGATCCTCGAAATTTTTCTTCCGTATGCAAGGGCTATTTTTCCGTAATTAAAATCTTTGATAGAAGTAAGGTTCGAATAAAAACTTTTATCGGCACTTTTAGAGCTAACTCCGGAAATAGCAAGTGTAAGATAATCGTAATCTGAAAATGTTGTTCCTGCAGTTATGTTGTAACCCAATTGTTCGGGGCCGGTTGGATTGTCAACATATCTTGTGTAAGTAGCTTCGGTTACCAAAAAAGTATTTGGCGCAGGATTGAAAGAATAATTGGCGGCAAGCTGAAATCCTTTCGATCCATAGCCAAGATATGGTTCTGTAGTATTTTGGTAAGGGGCGAAAATAAAAAGCGCTTTGGTGGTAATAAAACTTTTTAAATCTTTAAATGGAAAGTGATAAGCAATACCGGCAATACAATCGCCTATTCCCGATCTTGTTAAGGTCTTTCCGCTAAAAGTTGATGAAACAAAAGTTAAGGGCACATTTGCAATAAAATCTAATCGCCTGGTTAGGCCATGTGCGAAATAAACACTAAAAGTATTAGAAACAAAACGATCGCCGTTGTAAAAGCTGATGATCTTTCCTGTAGAGTCGTAATATTTTGTTGAACGGAAATAAGTATAGGTTGGTATTAAAGTGGTGCGATGTTTACCAATGGGCCAATCGGCCAGTAAACGTGTGCTGCATAAAAGCAGAAAACAAAATAATAAAATTGATTTCATCGTTTTGATGTTAATAATTTGGTTGCAAAATTTTCATAAAACCAGGTACTCTTAAATGTGTTGTGTTCCATAGGTACTTCGTGCGCCAGATTCGGAAATGCAAATACTTCGCTTCTTTTCTTCACATCAGCACTCAATTTATTATAAACGCTTAAAGTACATGTTGGCGGTGCCGTTAAATCTAATAATCCCAAACCCAATAAAACAGGGCAATTTACATCAGAAATAAAATTCTGAGCTTCAAAATACGAAAGTGTATTCAACATTTTATCTTTTGATATTGAAGAATGACGCTTCAGGAAATCTTTTAAAAATTTGATAACAAAGCCTCCTTCGGGTTGAGGTTTGTTGATACATATTTTATAGTTTTCGGTGTAATCGCAATAAGTTGGATTATCAACAACACAAAACATTACCTTCTTACTTAATGCTGCTAGAATCCATGCAAGCGTTCCGCCCTGGCTACCGCCAAACAATCCTATTCGGGAAGCATCTAATCCCAAATTCTCGTTGGCAATAATAAAATCTAATCCCCGTAAACAATCCATATAAATGCCGCGGTAAACATATTTGTTTTTATCGGCTAAATGCAGTGTAAGTATTTCCTGATTATCCGGATTTATTTTATGACTGCTTTCACCAATGCCTCTTACATTAATGGTGAAATGTGCAAAGTCATCAAATTTTAAAGGGTGCATTTCTATTCTGTATCCGCCTAAGCCGTATAATACCGGATATTTTCCTTTGGTTCTCGGAATAGTTAACCAACCAAAAATCTTTATATTATCCAACGAATTCATTTCAACTCTATAAACTTTATGTGTTGGTGTTGAAAGAGAATCAACAGGCTTAACAACATAATTGGGATTAACCTCACTCAGATCATCTTTTGCTTTTTGCCAAAATGCACCAAAATCGGCAGGCTTGTGTATCGGCGTATTTATTTCGAAAGGTTTATAACCAAAAACATTTCTTACGGTATCATCATAATCAGTAAGGTTTATTTTAACTACGATATCATAAAAACCCGGATCCTGCATCGGCAAATCCCATTCTATTTTCTTTGTTTTATTGCCTTTTAATTTAATATCCATTTCACTTATCCCAACCGTTCCGCCAATATCTGTTTTAACTTCAACCCCTATTTTTCCTTCCTGTACAGTTTTATAATTGTTGGCAACTTCAATAAAATATTTTACCGGATGTTTGGCATCGAACATTGCATCTTTTCTGCCGGGGGTAATGGTTACATTAATAGTTTCGGGTTCTTTTTTTCGAATAATATTTTTTTGTGAGGAGGAATTATTTAAGCCGATAACAGTGCCATTGGCTGTATTGCCAATTAATAAAGACGAACATAAAAAAACAAATAACAGCGAATTCCTCATAATGTTTAATCTGTTGGCAACAGTGTTGATGTTTTTTTATTAAGAATAATTTTTGTTAGTATTAGCAAATATTTTTTAATGATACTGCTATAAAACTAAACTTATTTTATTTTTAAATGATCAATTTTGCAGATAACTATACACAACTTTTCCCACAACCCGCTTTTGTTTGTCGGCACAAATTTCCTGTTGCTTTAAACCGTTTTCGTTGTACGAATAATGCCAAACCAAATAATTGCTGTTACCTGCAGGTACCTGTATCATCTGGCTTACACGGTTATCGGCATCATATTCGAATAAAAAATCGGGCAACAGTTTTTGAACCCTTTTATTAAAACGTACAATATCGGTCAGCAAATTTTTATCGTTGTAATAATAGTAATAGGTTTCGAGCGATAAATTATTTTTCTTCCAGTGTTCTTCAATAATATTACCCTGCGCATCGCAAATCAATTCAATCCTGGTGGTATCTGTATTGTTTTTTATTTTCAGCATATAATCGGGATGGTTGCCCGAATTATATTCCCAGATATGTTTTTCGGCAGCTTCCGATTTTAATGCGGTATCATTGGTAATGGCACTGATGCTGTGCAATCTTCCTTTATCATCGTACGAATAATCTGTTATAGTTTCAATGTCTTTTGTTATGGTTGATGAACGTATAACTTTATTATTTTCGTAAAAAGTGTTTAATGCGGATGATGAGTCTGTAGTTGATAATTCGGAATAATCGGGCGCAAACTCCTGCGTTAAAGAAAGCGTTTGCAACGGTTTATTATCCGCATCGAAACTATTAACAGTAATTTTTTTTATTTTGTTTGATTTCAATAACTGATATTGCCGGTTACTTTGATTATTTGCAATGATATCGTTATAATAATATTGGCTGAATGATGAACTGTAAAACAAAATGGCAATAACTGAGAACAAAAACTTCATTAAAAATAATTTTCGTCAAAAATAACAGCAAGGTTATCAACATTCAAAAAATAGAATGCACAAAGCTGCGGCTGCAATAAGGGAGTTATGTATTTTTAATCAAACATTAACAAGATGTCACACGGCAAAGAAAGAAAAGAAAAGGATTGTCTCAATTGCGGCGCAGAGCTGAATGGCCGTTATTGTCATAAATGCGGGCAGGAGAATATTGAACCAAAAGAAAGTTTTTTACATCTGGTGAATCATTTTGTGGAAGACATAACTCATTTCGACGGCAAATTTTTTACTACATTAAAAGACCTGTTATTTAAGCCCGGCTTTTTATCGAAAGAATATTTAAAAGGAAGGCGTGCAAGCTATCTGCATCCAATCAGGATGTATGTATTTACTTCTGCAGCTTTCTTTTTGATATTTTTCTCTTTTGTACATATACAGGAAAACCCCGGTAAGAAAACAAGCGAAACAAGAATTATTGATGAAATAAATTTCGGAACCGGAAACAATAACAAAACTGCTTTGGGTGATTCTATAAAAAATATGCTCAAAGACAGCCTGAATATTGACGTGAATACTTTAAAAAATAAAAAAAAGAAAAATTTTTTTATAGTTAATGGCGATACTATTAAAGTTAATTCGGTTAAGGAGTACGATTCGTTGCAGGCCGCTTTACCGCCGGGCAAACGGGATGGCTGGTTAAAAAAAATATACGAGAAAAAGGCACTGGGTATAAAACAAAATATTCTGTCAAATGATATAAGAGTTTATACAAAATTAGCTAACGAATTTATGCACAGCATCCCTAAAATGATGTTTATTTTATTGCCCTTAATTGCATTGCTGCTAAAACTTTTATATGTCAGAAAAAAGCAAACGTTTTATGTAGATCATGCCATATTTATTATTCATTTGTTTATTGCTATTTACATCCTTTGGCTGATTTCTTACGGATTTGATTCTTTGAAAATCGTAACAGGCCTGAAGTTATTTAGCTGGTTATCGGGATCTATGTTTTTTGTTACATTGTTTTATCAATACAAAGCAATGCGGAATTTTTATGAACAGAGCCGGTTAAAAACCATCCTTAAATATTGCTTGTTTAACCTGCTTTCTTTAATAATTTTTATTTTCATCGGAATCATTTTCTTTTTAAACACGGCATCAACTCAAATAGAATAGTTATGAAAAATACTGCAGATAGTTTTCTCAGATTAGTAAAGATCATGGACGAACTGCGCGAAAAATGCCCATGGGATAAAAAGCAAACCATTCATTCGCTCAGGTCAATGACATTGGAAGAAACGTATGAATTAACCGATGCCATTACCGATGAAGATTGGAAAGGCATTCGAGAAGAATTGGGCGATCTGCTATTGCATATTTTATTTTATTCGAAAATCGGCAGCGAAGAAAATAAGTTTACACTGGTTGAAGTAATGAATGGCATCAGCGAAAAATTAATTGTCCGCCATCCGCATATTTACGGCGATGTTAAAGTAGATAATGAAGAAGATGTAAAAAAGAATTGGGAAAAAATTAAAATAAAAGAAGGGAAAAAAAGTGTGCTGAGCGGTGTTCCGCCTTCATTGCCTGCTGTTGTAAAGGCAACACGCATTCAGGAAAAAGCCAAGCAGGTTGGTTTTGAATGGGAAAATAAAAATGATGTTTGGAAAAAAGTGGAAGAAGAGATAAGCGAGTTACAGCAAGCAATTGAGCAGAATAACCAAACAAATATTGAAGAAGAATTTGGCGATGTAATGTTTAGTTTGATTAATTATGCACGGTTCTTGCATGTTGACGCTGAAGGCGTTTTGGAACGAACTAATAAAAAATTTATTCATCGGTTTCAGCAGATGGAAAACATTGCCGGCAACAACGGGAAAAATTTAACTGATATGAATCTGGATGAAATGGATGCCATTTGGAACGAAGTAAAGAAACAAAATACCAACCCTTGATTACAGCATTAAAAAAAGCAGGCTTCAGGCACGGATATTTAATTATTACCGCAGCATGGTTATACACGCTTTCGTATGTTGTTTCTAATTATTGGGAATATAATTCGTCTCCAAAAAGGGTACAGCATAAAATTCAGCAACAATTAAATAAAAAAGAAGAGAGATTTAATAAAATTATTACCGATACTGCACTCATCTCTTCTTTAATCAACGATTCTGTTAAGTCGCCCGAAAAAAATAAATTAATCGATGAGCCATTTGGTTTCTTTATTTATTCGGATGCCGATACATCCAAACATTTACTTACTTACTGGAACAGTAATAAATATTATACCGATCCGGAAGATATTCAAAGAAACGATGGCGCTTATT
>DATAMD010000204.1:0-6582 GCA_036260755.1 Chitinophagaceae bacterium
TTCGTTCAATAAAGTATATTGAACAAAATTATAACCGCCGACATTCATGTTTTTAACATCCATTAATGCAGCGCCTTTTAATCGGTCGCAAATTGGTTTTGTATGATCATATAACTCGCCTAATGTCATTGTTGCAAAAGCAACAGCCTGAGGTTGATTATTCAATGTAAAGTCGGTAGCTAATACTTGCTTTGCATTGGTGATTGCAGTTAAATCTGCAGGCGAGCTATTATACGCTACAAACCCAACAGAACTAATATCAGGCATAATATCGGCCAACTGAACTGATGAAATAGAACCGCCTAATCCAAAGGTTGTAACACCTGTTGTTGATACAACTGCAGTTCTTGGTTTTACAACAGATAATTTACTGTAATCTACCGAACCATTCAAGTTGTTTTGTGCTTTGGTAAGAATTCTCTTCACAATAGCATCGCCCAAACTCTTACTTTCTAAGCCGCCACCGCCAATACCGCCACCACCGCCACCCCATGATGGTGTTCTGGTTATTTTAATTCTATAATTAATTTTTGTTGTTCCGTCTTCTGCTGTAACAACATTGTGAATCATATTATCCCCTTCATTTAAACTTAAATCTGTACACCATGTTCCATCGGCAACAGTTTGTTCCGTGCCATAATTAATGCTGGTTTTTACAGTTTGGTTTGTATGATGATAATGTGGCTTAACATGTATAACACTAACAGCGTTAGCTACTGTTGCACTGTAATCAATAATGGCGCCATCAAATGCAGGAGCAAGTGTACCGGCATCTATTTCAAGACCTGAAAGCGTTGCATCCGAAGATGGCAATCTGGTAATTGTAACAGTATAGGTTGTTATTACTATACCATTTGTAATTACCACATGAATTACATTAGGCCCTGCAACAGTCACAGCCAAATTACCTGAAGCTGTACCGCTTGTAACTGCAGCTGATGCACCTCCATTCAAATCAACTGCAATAGTACCCCCCAATGCAACAGTTGGTGTTACGGCAACAGTTGTTACACTATTATCAACAGTAACTGTATACGAAAGTGTAGCCAAACCAAATACCGGTGTTAATGTACCATGATTGATGGTAAGTGATGATAAATCAGCAATTGTGGATACTCTTAATACTGCTATTGTATATGTTTTAACGGTTGAACCATCCTGTGCTGTAACCTGTATTTCGACTGTATTATTTCCAACATTTAATGCTAAACTTCCGGAAGTTACACCACTTGCTAAAGATGCCCAGCCACCACCATTTATTCTTACTTTAATTGTAGCAGTTGCATCGGCAACAGTTGGTGTTACTGTCATAGAACTGGTTGCATTAATAACAATTTTATTGTACGAAGTAGTTGCAGATGCAAAAGCAGCATTTAGTGGATCAATACTTGTTGTAAGGCTTAAAAGATCGGCATTGGAAGATGGGAAACCTCTTGTTACTTTAATTCTGTAATCGATTGAAGTAACACCATCCTGTGCAGTTACATTCACATCAATCATATTATCGCCTACACTTAAATTTAAAGCAACAGAGGGCGACCCGCTGGCAACTGTTGCATAAACAGTAGTTGTTACTCCGTTATTTATTCTTACCTGTACTGTTGCATAAATATTATGAACTGTTGGAGTTACCGTAATGGAACTTGTTGCATACGGTACAGTTGATTGATAATCTATTGTACCGGATGCAAAAGGCGAACTAAATGTAGCTGTTGTTGCTACTAAGTTTGAAAGTGTTGCATCATTAGATTTTGGTGCACGAACAACTGTAAAGTGATAGGTATGTGTGTACGTAGGATCCTGTGCAGTAACTAGTACATAAACATCATTTGTACCCACTGCTAATGCAACTGTATTTACGCTCCCGCTGGTAGCAGGTGACCATGTAGCATTGTCCAGACTTATCTGAACAGTTGCATGAGATTCTTCAACAGTTGGTGTTACTGTAAATACATCTGCATATAAAATACCCGGTGCAGCATAACCTGTATATGTTGTAGGGGCAAAAACAGGAGTTAATGCCCCTGAACTTGTAGTTAATGCAGAAAGTTTTGCATCGTAAGATTGCCTTGTAACTGCTGTTGTATATGTTTTAGTTGTAACGCCATCCTGTGCAGTAACCTTTACATCTATTGTATTTGTTCCAACACTTAATGCCAATGAGCCTGATGCACTCCCACTTGTTACAGGTGCCCAACCACCACCATTAACTCGTATCTGAATAGTTGCTGTGGCATCAGCAACAGTAGGTGTTTCAGTAATAGAACTTGTTGCATAAGCTACACTTGCTGTGTATGCCGTAGTTCCCGAAGCAAAAACAGGGGCCAATGTTCCTGCACTTATTGTTAAGGCAGAGAGGTTTGCATTTGTTGCTGCTGCTGCCCTTGTAACCGTAAATTGATAAGTTTGAGTTGTACTGAGGTCTGATGAAGTTACTTTTACATAAACCGTATTGGAGCCAACAGCCAATGTAACCGATTTTGCAACAGCATTGGTAGCAGATGACCATGTTGCATTATCCAGACTGATCTGAACTGTTGCTAAGCCAGCAATATCCTCAACCGTTGGCGTAACCGTAAAAGCATCGGCATATAAAATACCGGGTGCTGTATAACCTGTTAATGTTGCGGGTGCAAATGCGGGACTTAATGCACCGGAACTTGTTGTAAGAGATGCAAGGTTTGCATCATTTGCCTGTCCAAAAGATACATTACCCATCATCACCAACACCGCAGAAACAAACAAGTTAAGTAAAGTTTTCTTTTTCATATAATCTATTTAAAAAATTTAATGGCCAAATATTTTTTTATTTAATCGAAAATTTATTTAAAAGTATAATTGTTGAAATGCAGTGTCAGAAAGTGTTTGATGAGCAAACGTTACCTCAATTCCTGTTGAAGAATTCGGAAAATAAAACAAGTGCAAAAAATCATTTGCTGCTTTATTGATTCCCTTAATTGCTGTTATGTAAACTTTTGTCATCGGCTCCTGTTAAAAAAATTAACTAATCTTACAACAGGTTTTTACAAACATGATACAGCATATAAACGCAGCTGTAGATGAATGGATATTAGGATTTGTAGTAATTTATTCTATAATTTGTAGTCATATATTCATTAAATCCGTATTAAAGATACATTAAAATGTGGTTAAAACAACTACAAATCAAAGATATTTTTACTCAAAACATCTTAAATCGGGCATTATCGCTGATTTTAAGGGTTGTATGGGTCTCTAAATTGGAAAGCATCCCCCGTTTCCTGCTTATAACCACTTTATTTTATTTTATTTCCAGATGGCAGTTTATTAAAACGGCCTTTAAAGTTTTCAACGCATGATCTAAAATTGAAATGAAAGAGTGAAGGATAAAACACTGATAACAAATATCAAACAGATACACGCCGACAATTTTAAGATAGTTTTATTTCCACATCTGCACATCAATTTCTTTTTCGCTTTGCCTAATCATTATCTTTACCCGATTAAAAAGATTGTTTATGTTGAAAGTCGGCGTTTTCGGTGTTGGCCATTTGGGAAAATTTCATTTGAATAACTGGAAAGAAATTGAAGGCATTAAATTGGTTGGTTTTTTTGATCCCAACAACGAAAATGCAAAACAGGTTAGTGCAGAGTATAGCTTAAAACGCTTTATGGACGAGGATAAGCTTATGGATACTTGCGATATTATTGATGTGGTTGTTCCAACCGACCGCCACTTCGAAGTATGTATGGCTGCCGTTAGAAAAGGTAAGCATGTTTTTGTTGAAAAGCCATTAACAAATACCATTGAAGAAGCTAAGCAGTTAGTGGATATGATTAAAGAGGCTAATGTAAAATTCCAGGTGGGGCATGTTGAAAGATTTAATCCCGCTTATCTGGCCATCAGGGATATGAATTTGAATCCAATGTTTATTGAAGTACATCGACTGGCACAATTTAACCCGCGTGGTACCGAAGTAAGTGTGATACTGGATTTGATGATACACGATATCGATATCATTTTAAGTTTGATTAAAAGTGATGTAAAAAATATTCTGGCAAGCGGTGTGGCCGTAATGACCGACACGCCTGATATTGCCAACGTTCGCATCGAATTTAATAACGGGTGTGTGGCTAACTTAACCAGCAGCCGTATCAGCATGAAAAAAATGCGCAAGATGCGTTTGTTTCAAAAAGATGCTTATCTCGGAATCGATTTCCTTCAAAAGAAAACCGAGATCATCAAATTAAAACAACCCGACGATAAAAATGTTTTTTCTTTCGATATCGAAACACCCAACGGCAAAAAAACAATTGCTGTTGCCAATCCCGACATACTGCAAACCAATGCTATTAAATTAGAATTGGAAAGTTTTGTAAATGCCATCAACAACAATACTGCAACGGTTGTTAGCGAAATAGACGGTTTGCTGGCAATGGAAGTGGCACATCAAATATTAGAAAAAATGGGCAACACAAGTATCCTTGTTTAAAATACCTGAATGCAACAAATATTGTGTAATTAATGGAAAGTATTTTAAAAAGATTATTTGATCTGATAATATCCGTGGCAGCATTAATACTGTTATCACCTGTATTATTAATTATTGCGGTAATTACCAAGCTTACATCCAAAGGTTCGGTATTGTATAAGCAGGAACGAATTGGCCATAACGAAAAACCATTTACGATTTTTAAATTCAGAAGCATGTATGCCGATGCCGAAAAAAACGGCCCGGCATTATCGAGCGATCATGATGAACGCATCACAGCCTGGGGAAAATTTATGCGTACATGGCGTTTGGATGAGCTGCCGCAATTATGGAATATTGCCATCGGCGATATGAGTTTGGTTGGCCCTCGGCCCGAAAGAAAATTTTATATCGATCAGTTGGTACAACAATCACCTCAATATTCAAACCTGTTGAAAGTCAAGCCCGGACTAACTTCCTGGGGAATGGTAAAATTCGGCTATGCGTCTTCTGTTGAAGAAATGGTACAACGTATGGAATACGATCTCATGTATATCAAAGAGGCTTCTTTATTACTCGATATCAGAATTATCCTGCACACATTTAGTTTGGTTATTTCCGGAAAAGGGAAATAATTTTTTAAATATGCCAACAAATTTGTTGTACATAATTTGTTTAAGAGCCAAAATAAATATTTTTAATTATTTATATAATTTTATAAAAATTTAATCCGTCAACAAGTTTAGCATTCTATGAAATTTCAGCAATTATATTTGGCAGCATACCACCGAAAGTTACGGAGCCCTGCTACTTTGCATTAATCAAGAGTTGAGGCAAGGCCGGAAAAAGAATTGAATTCAATAAACACCGTTTTCATTCCATTGCACACTATCTCAATTTTTGATTTTTCTTTCCCTCCTACCCGAACGTAGCCAATTAGTTTTCCGTTCATTGCTTTCATCGTATGGCTGTGATAATTAGTTACATTATTTGCATCTCCGTTTTCTAATCCCATCAAAACTGCACTGCCACTTGTTTTTACAGTTATTTCATTATCTGCATCTGCAACAATATTTCCGTTTTTATCTTTTACATAAATTTCTATCTGTTCAACATGCTCATCTTTTTTATCAATTAAACTATCACTAAAAACTACTGCCTGCAAGTATTCGGGCTTATTTTCCGAAAACAAAACGGTATCAATAACATGCTTGCCTGCAATAAACCCCTTGGCTTCAATTTTTCCTGTTTCGTATTTTGTTCGCCAGGTTAAAATGGCATCATTGGCTTCGGTTATTTTTTTTCTTCCAAGCGAAATATTGTTTTGTAAAATTTCTATTTCATCGCAATTTGTAAAACATTTAATTTTTACCGAATCGTTGTTTAATTTTTTCCATGCCGGAATAATATTTTTATGGCTCCAGATACCGGCATCGTCATTATTGTTTATATCTGCAACACCTAAGTACAGTATGGGTTTTGCCGACCATAACGCCCGGCGGTAGTAATACTCTGTTTTTGGAAATCCCGCCAAATTTATTAAACCGGCAGTGTTGCTGCGATTAGGAAATTTACCGGCTTCGCCCAAATAATCAATACCCGTCCATAAAAACTGGCTGGCAATAAAATCGTTATCCAGTACGGCTTTCCACGCTTTGTATTGCATACCATTTTCGCTGCCGTAAATAATCCGGTTAGGATATTTTGCATGGTCATCGGCATACCTGCGCTCCTGATAATTATATCCCACTACATCTAAATTTTCAGGATAAGCAGTAGTGTTGCTCATAGCAACTCCTGCCAATGCAGCCGTAACACAGCGGGTAGTATCAACTTCCTTTACATACTGTACAAGCATTTTTGAAAGTGCTCCCAAACGCTGTGCCGGCGGGTGTTTTGCATTGTAACCGCTGCCATAAATTTGCGGGTTGTTGCCTTCATTTAAAATTTTATCGGTGTACGGATCGTTGGGATAATCAATTTCATTGCCAATACTCCACATAATTATGGAAGGATGATTTTGATTGCGCAACACCATATCCTGCACATCGCGTTTTGCATCGTTGGTAAAATATTGATGATAGCCGGATTTAGACGGTGTGCCCACATTCCAACCCTGAACCCATTTATT
>DATAMD010000309.1:0-1796 GCA_036260755.1 Chitinophagaceae bacterium
GCGAATGGACGCCTTCGATGATAAAACGTGCTGTTATTCAGATGGCATTAAAAACGAATAAACCAATTTTAAGTTTAACAACACACGATTATAACGAAAATAGTTTGGGCGATTTATTGGTTGAAAAAGGTGAAGCCTACGAAATTAATTTGCAGGTGTATTATTTATTACGCGACAGTATTACCGGTTGGCCGGGCGGGAAACCGAATGCAGTGATACCGGCACATCCCGAAAGAAGTGAACCGCATCCTAAACGTTGTTTAATTTTTTCCCCGCATCCCGATGATGATATCATCAGTATGGGCGGCACTTTCATGCGACTGCACGATCAGGGGCATCAGGTACATGTTGCCTATCAAACAAGCGGTAATATTGCGGTAACTGACGAATTTGTTACCCGGTTTTTAGATTTTGCTGTTGGATTTGAAGAACAGTTTGGAATAGATAATCAAAAAAGTAAAGCGGTTTTAACTGAGGCAGCAGATTTCTTATCAAACAAAAAGAAAAATCAAATCGATACCAATGAAATACGTTCTATCAAAGGTTTGATCAGAAGATGTGAAGCAAGAGCAACCTGCCGTTATGTTGGAATAAAAGACGAGAATCTTCATTTCTTAAATCTCCCGTTTTATGAAACCGGTGAAGTTGAAAAAAATCCGATGAGCGAAGCAGATATTGCCATCACCATGGAATTACTCGAAAAATTAAAACCTCATCAAATATATTGTGCAGGCGATTTGGCCGATCCGCACGGTACGCATAAAGTTTGCCTCGATATTGTTTTCGAAAGCATGCGCCGTTTAAAAGCAAGAGGCGATGCATGGATAAAAGATTGCTGGGTTTGGTTATACAAAGGTGCATGGCAGGAATGGGATCTGGCAGAGATTGAAATGGCAATACCGATGAGTCCCGATCAGGTAATGAAAAAAAGATTTGGCATATTTATTCATCAATCGCAAAAAGATATGGTTCCTTTCCAGGGAACCGACAGCCGCGAATTCTGGCAACGTGCCGAAGACCGAAATGCTAATACTGCAAAGCTTTACGCCGAATTGGGACTAACCCGATATGCCGCCATGGAGGCATTTGTGAGATGGCATTATTAATTGCAAATAATTGTAACATAAAAATTGATTTCGCTATTTTAAAAAAGAAATTAAACGAAGGTTTGAAGATTGTGCTTAAGCCATTATATTTGCAGCCCCGAATAAGGGTATGGCCCCGTAGCTCAACTGAATAGAGTATCTGACTACGGATCAGAAGGTTTCAGGTTTGAATCCTGACGGGGTCACCATACAAAAAAAGGGTTTCATTAAATTGAAACCCTTTTTTATTTAGGTTAATTGCGGAGTAAAAAATTAATTCGAAAGATGCACCCGCAAAATTAATTGCAGGTGATCTTTCTGGGGGGATTCAGCTGCGCTGAACACTTAACTAAAAAAATATTTTTTCAGGTTATGATTTCTTTTCAAGCTCTCTATTTGTTCTAACTGAAGAGGCTTTTTAACCAATCTTGTTACTGCCGGATATTGTTTTACCTTTTCGTAATGACTATCTGATATTGCAGATGAAAGAATTACAATATTTGTATCGGGTAATTTTTCCTGATAATATTTTGTGTAATGCTCTAAAAATTCCCATCCCGACATTGTCGGCATTTCAAGGTCCAAAAAAATCAAGTGCGGCATTTTTATATCTGCATCTGTTTTTTTTGATTCCAATAAAAATTCTATCTCCCTGAGTGCGTGAAAACCATTCATTGTAATGGTTATATCGTTACTGAAACATTCGTTTTG
>DATAMD010000214.1:0-1975 GCA_036260755.1 Chitinophagaceae bacterium
CAAAGGCATCACACCTTTAAAATTATTTTCAAACCATTTAAGGTCGGTATAAATTTTATCCTGTTGCGGCAAATCATCAACAATAAATCCTTCGCTTCTTAATCTAAAAATCCCTATCACGGCAAATACAGTAATGGTAAGGGTTACAGCGTAAACCCATTTTGCATGGCTTAGTGCCCATTTCTCGATTGTGATTAATATTTTTTCTAAGAATTTATTGTCGAGATACTTAACATGTTTGGGTTCGGGTGCAGGTAAATAACTTAAAACAACCGGAATAAAAATGAGAGAGATTAAAAATAACGCCATGATGTTTATGCCCGCCACTACACCAAATTCTTTGAGCAACTGGCTTTGTGTAAATGCAAATACTGCAAAGCCTATTGCAGCGGCAATATTGCAGAACAGTGTAACAATACCCATTCTTCCTACCATATTTATCAATGCCTTTTCTTTATCGTTATTTTCTTTAAATGAAGTATGATATTTATTAAGAAAATAAATACAATTGGGTATGCCTATCACAACAATCAATGGTGGAATAAGCGCCGTTAATAAAGTTATTTTATAGCCGCAAAGCACCATCGTTCCCAAACTCCAGGTAACACCCATTCCAACAACCAGTAAACTCATGATTGTTGCACTGAACGACCGGAAAAAAATAAACAGCGTAATGGCCGATAATAAAAACGAACCAAACAAAAACCAGTTCATTTCATCTTTGATCTTGTTGCCGATGGTGGTACGGATGTATGGCAATCCGCTGATATGTGTTTTTATTTTCGATTCGCTTTCGAACTTGTCAACCGCATCATTAATATTATTAATTAACCTGGTCCTGCTTTTACTGTTGATGGTATCTTTATTTACAGTAACCAGCATTAAATACGATTTTGTTGAGGCATTGTACAAGATGCCTTTATAAAAAGGAAGGTTTTCGAAAACGGTTCTGGCACTGTCTAAATCTTTTTGAACCGCGATAGAGTCGGCAAAAATTTTATGAGCGATTAGTTTATCTGTTGCAGAATCTTTAACCAATGCGATGGCATCCGGAATGCTTAAAACCGTTTCAACCGAAATAATTTTTTTTAAGTTTTTATGCAGCTTACTAACCGCATCAAAAACTCTCGGTGTATAAAACTCATTCGTCTCAAACCCAATGGCCAGCACGTTTCCATCGCCATTAAACCTTTTTAAAAATTCCTGATATTCGATGTATTTGTGATTATTGATAGGGACAGCCCGACTAAAATCGTAGCTTAATTTTACCTGCGAAGCAAAATAACCCATCACTGCTGTAACCGCAATCAAAATAACCAAAAGCGTTAAACGGAATTTTAAAATAAATTGCCCTGATTTATACCACATATCCTATTAAATTTATAGACTAAATTAAAGTATTCTGCAACAAAGAAAAGGATTATTCTTTTTGCATTAATTAAACGAGCCGTGTTTCGAAATAAATTAATCATTCATAAGTTTTCTTAACTTGCTTTTATGAATAATAACAAGAACGAGATCATCAGGCAACTGAGCTTTTATGCCATCCTTATTTTTCTGGGTATCTTTTTGTTTTTGCAGCTGTCTGCATTTTTGCCTGCATTATTAGGTGCCATTACTTTATATGTGCTGATGCGAAGGCCAATGAATTTCCTTATTAATAAAAAACATTGGAAAAAAGGTTTGGCTGCCACAATGCTGATGCTGATTTCTTATATCGTTGTGCTGATGCCGATTAGTTTAATGATAAATGTTTTATATTCCAAGATAGGTTATGCCATTCAAAATTCGAATCAGGTAATTGAAGCAATAAAATTTTATATCAATCACATAGAAAAAATTTACCGGATAGAGCTCATCAGCGATAAAAATTTACAACAGGCTGCAACAGCTATTGCCGAAGCATTGCCGCAAATTGTTGGCGCCACTTTTAATTCGCTGGTAAGTGTTGTGATCTTATATTTTATCCTTTATT
>DATAMD010000219.1:0-1822 GCA_036260755.1 Chitinophagaceae bacterium
AAATATTTCAAAGGTTAATCTCATTTTGCCCGAATGGTTTTTTATCGATCCCAAAGCCGATACACTTTTTACTAATATCGATCAACGCGCTTTCTCCATTATAAAAGCATCCGGCATTAAAGTAATGCCCATGCTTTCTAACAGTTATGGCGCAAAGTTTAACGGCGCTGCATTACATCGAATCCTGAATAATCCTGCCAAGACCAAAAGGTTAATTGATGATGTTGCCAAACTTCTTACAGCGTATAATTTTGCCGGTATAAATGTTGACTTTGAAGAGTTGGACGAAAAAAATAATGAAGTACTTACTCATTTCGAAAAAAACCTTTACAATGTTTTACATGATAAAGGTTTTTTAGTTACACAAAATGTTTCGCCGTTTAATGAAGATTATAATTATAAAGAACTTGCAAAATACAACGACTATATTTTTTTAATGGCTTACGATCAGCATTCGGAAAGCACTAAACCCGGCCCCGTTTGCAGCCAGAAATGGATCGAAGCTGCTGTAGATAAATTGGCAAAAAAAGTAGCTCCTTCAAAAATTGTTTTAAATATTGCCGCATTCGGGTACGACTGGGAGCTGAAAGGAACAACTGTTCCCATAACATATCAGGAAGCGTTAACAACAGCAAGAGAAAGCGACGCCGAAATTAATTTCGATAATAATACATATAATCTTAATTATAAGTATTATGATGGTAAAGATTCGATACACGAAGTTCATTTTACCGATGCCGCCACTAATTTTAACAGCATTCGTTATGCCACAGAATATGGATTGGCAGGAACTGCTATTTGGAGATTAGGCAGTGAAGATAATCGGCTTTGGGATTTTTATAATCTGCCGATGACAAGAGATGCATTACAAAAATTTAATTTCAATGAATTTAGTTCTGTAACAAGCATCGGCACTCCCGATTTTATTGGCGAAGGCGAAGTACTCGATTTACTCTCTACCCCAAAAAATGGCCATATAACACCCGAAGTAAACAGGGATGAGATGCTGATCAGCGAAGAAACCTACGATACATTGCCTTCTACTTATGTTGTAAGGAGATTTGGAAAACGTACCGATAAAAAATTAGTGCTTACTTATGATGATGGCCCCGATCCGGTTTACACCAAACAAATTTTAGATACGCTTGCATTTTATCATGTGCCTGCCGTATTTTTTTTGGTTGGCTTCGAAGCCGAAAATAATATTCCTTTAGTAAAAAGAATTTTTAGAGAAGGTCACGAAATCGGTAATCATACTTTCACGCATCCCAACATGGCCGAAGTAAGTAAAAACCGTGCCCTGCTTGAGATTGATGCCACACGTTTGTTGATTGAATGTTTAATTGGCCGAAGCCCTATCATGTTCAGGGCGCCATACAATGCCGACAGCGATCCCGAAAAAGCAGAAGAAATGGTTCCAGTTGCGTTAAGCCGTACAAGAAATTATATCACCATCGGCGAAAGCATTGATCCCGAAGATTGGGAACAGGGCGAAATACCAAATTTTAATGCCGATACAATTTTTAACAGGGTTA
The DNA here is from genome assembly GCA_036260755.1 of Chitinophagaceae bacterium. GTDB lineage: Bacteria > Bacteroidota > Bacteroidia > Chitinophagales > Chitinophagaceae > CAIQDX01. The sequence continues at coordinate 1,536 of DATAMD010000219.1, forward strand.
TAGATATCTATAATTTCCATTTACGAAATGATGATAGCGCAAATATTATTTTGTTGCACGATGCCGGTGGCAACAGAAAAGCAACTGTTGAAGCAACCGGAAAAATTATTCGTTACTTTCAGAACAAAGGATATCAGTTTGTAACCATTTCAACTTTATTAAATAAAAAACCCGAAGAAATGATGCCCGCTGTTGAAGGCGGAAAAGGTTATACTTTGCTTCGGTTTAATTTTTTAGTGGCAGAATCAGGTTACTTACTCGGGCATTTTTTATATGCACTTTTTTTA
>DATAMD010000311.1:0-2197 GCA_036260755.1 Chitinophagaceae bacterium
CGCATTATCAAATGCAAAAAAACATTTATATCTAGCTAAATACACAGATTTTAAAACAAAAAATCAGTCGCAAAATTATTAATGATGACGCTATATAAGCGCTTCCACATATTTCGGCAACCAGAATTAAATTCTTTGATTAACAGAACGAAAGAAAGCAAAAAAGATGAAAATGAGTGGCTTTTTAAAAAATACAAATTTGAATATATATTCACAGCCTGTTGTATAAAGAATTATGAATACTCGTCAATTTTTAATGAAAATATTAGTTTTAAATGAATTTAACTTTTCGTTTTTTATTTTACAAAGTAACACCGGGTCTTCTTCAGTTTCTATACAGAATCAAGAAATATTTTTACGTCTCAACAAAAAAATAAAATATGAAAAAAATTATTTTATCAGTATTATTATTAGCCGGGATTATATCGACTAAAGTAATTGCACAAGACTTGAAAGAAAAAGATGTACCAACTGCCGTTAAAGAAGCTTTTGCGAAAAAATATCCAGAAGCAAAAAAAGTTAGCTGGGAAAAAGAAAAAGGGAATTTTGAAGCCAATTGGGGAGGAAAATCTGGAGAAGATAATTCAGTTGTGTTTACCCCTGCCGCTGAATTTGTAGAAATTGTTGTAGCCATTCCTCTAAATCAAATACCCACCGGTATTGCACCTTATGTTGCAAAGCATTATAATAATGCTAAAATAAAAGAAGCTGGTAAGGTAACAGATGCATCTGGTAACCATATGTTTGAAGTAGAAATTAAAGGCAAAGATCTTATTTTTGATGAAGCAGGTATTTTTATTAAAGAAGATTGAAATTAATTCAAAGGAATGTGACTATAAATAGCCTCTGCATTATATGATGGGGCTATTTTATTTAGTGATGTAATATCTTTTAAATCGGGCTAATTTTGGTATTAGCCTTAAAACCACAGATTAATAGCAATAATAATTTCATATATAAAAGGTTATATAAAATTCATCCTACGTAACAATTTTCACGATAATCACTCCATTTGCTTCATACATTTTTAATTGCATAAATATTGACTATTAACGTGAGTTCGGGATAAGAAACAGCCTAAAAGGCTAAAGGATTGTCTAAGAAATGAACCACCATTTCAAAACAAAAAATCACCTTTTACGCTGAAAGATAAAGTTATAGAAATCTTTTTATCTGCTGATGATTTTTGTATTGCATTTGCAGATCATATTCAATATTTTCGTTTGGAAAACAGCTTTATCACAATACCAGTAAAAGAGATAAGGTCCGCCTAAAAACGTATACCAAAAAATTTTCTTTTCCGCCACATTGTTTTTACGCAATTTTAAAATACCTCATTTCGGTATCTTAGTAACACAAAAAAGGGATTACTTTGCAGCTTGGAATCATTCTATAGCAGCATTTACCTCATATATCAATGAAGAAAATAAAAATACTGATAGCAGATACGCATACAGTTACAAGAGAAGGTGTAAAATCACTTCTTGCAAAAAGAAAAGATATACATGTTGCGGGGGAAGCGAGAGAGAGCAAAGAGTTATCAGATAAAATAAAAAAAATAAATCCCGATATTGTTATTATTGACTTTTATATTCCCGGCTATTTCAGTATTGACGATATTGCTTTCATCAGAAAAAATTATCCACAGGTAAGTGTATTGGTAATATCAACCAATAAAAACAAAGAAGATATTCTGAAAGTTCTTGACTTTGGAATAAACTCATATCTCTTAAAAGAGTGTGACGAAGATGAAGTAATTAATGCCGTTTATGCGTCCGCCAAAAAGGAAAAATTTTTTTGCGGGAGGGTAATGGATTCCATTTTAGAAAAAGTGATGCATCATTGCCCCGCCGGTTCTGTTTGCCGTGATTGCCAACCCGTTTCATTGAGTGAACGCGAAGTGGAAATTATCAACCTCATTGCAGAAGGATACACGACAAAAGATATTGCCAAAAAACTTTTTTTAAGCTTTCACACTATCAGCACCCACCGAAAAAATATCTTTAAAAAAATAAACATCCGGAATTCTTCCGAACTCATTCTGTATGCTTTGAAAAAAGGAATTTTCATTCCTGAAGAATAATTTTAATTTTCTATACCGCAATTACGGTATCAGCTCATCACTCTTTTCCATTATTCAAAATACAGCATTCAGGGGATTGCTGGAAAGTCTCTTTCCTCCCACTTTTGCATTCGA
>DATAMD010000312.1:0-1628 GCA_036260755.1 Chitinophagaceae bacterium
GTGGAAGAAACTTTAAAACAAGACATGACTTTAATCAGCGGCATTCCGCCATGGATGCAAATGTATTTCGACAGGTTGATTGAAAAAGGCGGCAAAAAGGTTTCTGAATTATTTCCTAATTTTTCGATCATGGTGCAGGGCGGTGTAAACTTCGATCCATATAAAGCCAAGTTGTTTGAAAGCATCGGGAAGAAAATTGATTACATAGAATTGTTTCCGGCAAGCGAAGGATTTTTTGCATTTCAGGATTCACAAAAAGCCGAAGGTTTATTATTAAATACCAACAGCGGAATATTTTTTGAATTTGTTCATGCTAATGAAATCTTTAATGAAAAACCAACACGGTTAAGTTTGAAGGATGTAAAAGTAGGAGAGAACTATGCGCTGATAATTAACAGCAACGCGGGTTTGTGGGGATATAACATTGGCGATACCGTAAAATTTGTTAGCACAGATCCTTACCGGTTGGTGGTAAGCGGAAGGATAAAACATTTTATTTCTGCTTTTGGCGAACATGTGATTGGCGAAGAAGTTGAACATGCTTTATTAAAAGCTGCCGATGAAGAAAATATAAAGATTATTGAGTTTACCGTTGCTCCGAATATTTCTCAAAACGCAGGAAAAAGTTTTCACGAATGGTTTATTGAATTCGAAAATACACCCGGCAATATAAATTCATTCATCGAAAAAGTTGATAATAATTTGCGCCGGAAAAATGTTTATTATGATGATTTGATCAGCGGAAATATTTTAGAAAAATTACAGATACGGCAAGTGCGCAAAAACGGATTTATAGATTACATGAAATCGATCGGGAAGTTAGGCGGACAAAATAAAGTTCCCCGTTTAAGTAACGACAGAAAACTTGCCGACGAATTAATTCCTTTTTTATTATAAAACCATCAAAAAAATAATTAGCTTTTATCTTCACGATAGTTTGCCTTAATTTGTACCACTTTGTTTTAATCAATTTTCACGAATTAATAATTAATGTCAACCATTAAACGCATCGCAATATTTGGCTCTACCGGTTCTATCGGCACGCAGGCATTGGATGTGATTGCTGCCAATCCCGATAAATTTTCGACCGAGATACTTACGGCTCAAACCAATGATGTGTTATTGATTAAACAGGCATTGCAATTCAATCCGAATTGTGTGGTGATCGGTGATGAAAAAAAATACGAAAATGTTAAGCAGGCTTTAGCAAATACAGATATAAAAGTTTTTACAGGCGAACATGCTTTGGAAGAAGTGGCAGAAATGAATTGCTACGATATGATGCTGGCTGCTATTGTTGGTTATGCAGGACTAAAGCCAACATTAAAAGCATTGGAAAATAGTAAGCCGGTTGCATTGGCAAATAAAGAAACATTGGTTGTTGCCGGTGATATTGTAATGCGAAAAGCTTTGGAAAACAGAGTACCCGTAATTCCGGTCGATAGCGAACACTCTGCCATTTTTCAATGTTTGATTGGTGAAGGAAGAAATAAAATTGATAAAGTAATTCTTACGGCAAGCGGTGGCCCTTTTTTAGGAAAGAAACCAAATTTTTTAGTGAATGTAAAACGCGATCATGCATTGCAACATCCTAACTGGATAATGGGCGCAAAAGTCAGCATCGACTC
>DATAMD010000231.1:0-4036 GCA_036260755.1 Chitinophagaceae bacterium
CAATATGGAATAGTATCAATAATAGGTACAATAAAAAATAATCCCGGGCCGCGGAGAGATTGAAACTTACCCAAACGCAATACAACAGCCTTGTCCCATGGATCGGCAATTTTAACAGCAGCAGAAATTAACAACGCAATCAGGAACACACAAACGGTAACAAATAATGTTTCTATATTGTTTGAAGTTTCAAAAACAGAGCGGCCCGGGATTATTTTTTATTGTACCTATTATTGATACTATTCCATATTGCATTGATACACGTGTTATCACTACATCTTTTAAGGCAGAGAAAACACTTACCAAAGACACAGTGCCTGTAGATGTAGATGCCGTGTTGTTTTGGAAAGTAATTAGTCCGCAAAAAGCTGCCCTGGAAGTTGCAGATTATATCACATCAATCAGTTGGGCATCTCAAACTGCCTTACGCGATGTGATAGGAAAAACAATGTTATCTGATATGCTGGAAGGAAGAGATAAGATCAGCGGCATTCTTCAAAAGATTATCGACGAAAGAACAGAACCCTGGGGCATTAATGTTATTTCGGTTGAAGTAAAAGATGTTCTGATTCCTTCGGCATTAGAAAATGCCATGTCGATGCAGGCGCAGGCCGAAAGAGAAAGACAGGCAAGAGTTATTTTGGGTGACTCTGAAAAACAGGTTGCTGAAAAATTTGGTGAAGCTGCATCAACTTATTCAAACAATCCTGTGGCATTACATTTAAGAGCAATGAATATGTTGTATGAAGGATTGAAACAAAATTCAACCATTGTAATTGTACCAAGTTCGGCCATCGATACCATGCAGCTTGGCGGTATGGCCGGCATGACTGCATTGACGATGGGAATTGATCAGAATAAAAATAAAACTGCCGACAAAAGCCGTGAAAGCTGAATGTAAAACAGAGATTTTTTTATTTGAGCATATTAAAAATCAAAAGGTATAACCCGATTGGGAACAATCAGCTATACCTTTTTAGTTGTAACCCTGCATGAAAATGAAATACTCAGGCGAGTATATATTTTCGGTCATAAAACTAAATTCTAATTTATTTTCTGAAGCCATCAATAGGTGAAAACAAAAAAACTATCGGGGAATTACATGTGGCCCGAAATATTGATCAGCCGTTCATAAACATCGGAGTAACTGCTGCCAATAGGTACCTCTTTCCCTGCAACCGTAACTTTGTTTTTACTGAACTTTTCTATTTTGCTGAGCGGAACGATATACGAACGGTGAATGCGTGCAAACTCTTTGGGGGGCAATTTATCGAGCATACTTTTTAATGTCATCAAAGTAAGAACAGGTGTAGGTTTGATGTAGATCTTGATATAATCGTCCAAAGCTTCAATCAACTCAATATCTTTTAAATTGATCTTCATCATTTCATAATTAACCTTTACATACAATGAATTCAATTGCAGTTCCTGTGATGATAAAAATTCAAGATATTCTTTTGCTTTATACGTTGCTTTTAAGAAACGGTCGTACTCGAATGGTTTTAATAAATAATCAATCGCATCAACATTAAAACCTTCAACAGCATAATCTTTAAAGGCAGTGGTAAATATTACCTGCGGTTTTACCGTAAGATTTTTATAGAACTGAACACCATTAATATCGGGCATCTGGATATCGAGAAAAATAAGGTCAACAGCATTATGCTGCAAATATTCTTTTGCTTCATCGGTATTGGTAAATACTTTTTCTAATTGCAGAAAAGATATTTTTTCGCAATACTTTGTAATAACCTGTAAGGCTAAAGGTTCATCATCAACGGCAATACATTTCATCATGTTAAATCAATATCTAAGTGAACAATGAATTGATTATTGTTTTCGGCAGTTGTTAATTTATGTTTATGCTGATACAATAATTCCAGTCTTCTTTTTACATTATTAATGCCTATGCCTGTTGTATCTTTTATTATATTTCCGCTTTTAACAATGGTATTGATTACCGAAAAATGAACAGCTTCATTTTTCGCCACTAATTTTATTTCAATGGCCGATTCGTCTTTTGTGCTGATACCATATTTAAAAGCATTTTCAATAAACGGAATAAAAAGCAGCGGCGCAATTTGTTTGTTCTCTAATACTCCTCCCGTTAAAAAATCAACTTTTACTTTATCAGTTAAACGCACCAACTGAAGGTCGATATAATTTGTAATAAAATCAACTTCGCTTTGTAACGGTACCTTGTTGTTTTGCGTATCGGTTAAAACATAACGCATGATCGATGATAATTTCATTACGGCCGATGCAGTGTCTTTACTTTCTGTGATGGCCAGCGAATAAATATTATTCAAGGTATTGAAAAAGAAATGCGGATTGATCTGCGATTTCAGGAATGATAATTCTGTATTTATTTTTTCGCGTTCGATTTGTTCTTTATTGTCTTCAATTTTTTTCCATTCCTGCATCACCGAAAGGCTGGTGCCGATTGCAAATACAAGAATAAATACTGCATACGATCCGGGAAAATACCGCAGGTCGCTATTTCTCCCGAAAATCGGTGTTGGCTTATGTTTTGCTGCGTTCTGTTTGATGCTGTCGGGCGACAGTAATCTTTCTTTTTCCCTTTGGGCACGATGTTGCTGAATTATTTCCTGGCGTATGGTTTCTTCATCATTCCCTGTAATCAGATGTGCTACTTCTTTGGGTACATAAAAAAATGCCGTAAAACAGGCAACGATACATACAAGATATAAAATCCTTTTTTTGTTTAAACAGCAATTTCGGGATCAGCAATAAAGTGTTGAGATAATAAAATGCCAGCAAAAAAAGATTAATAACAATCAATAAGATAATGATATACCGGCTTATATTAAACGGTGTATCTTTCGGCATGGGAAAGAAAATATAAGGCAGCAAAAAAAAACATACCCATGTTGCCACATGCGCAATAATGATGGTTATATTTTTATTGTTCTTCAAAAAAAAGTGAATTATTTATAAAGCTATCTGCTTTGTAAAAGTAAATACAGTAATTCAGGTGAAATAAAAAACAAAATCGGTAAAGTTTTTTTGTTATACGCTGTTACACATGTTTTACTTCTTCGTATAAACTTTGTATCAATCCATCTGCCAAACCAATCTTCGGTACATAAATTTCTGCAATATCGGCCCAGCGCATCACATTAATGTATATCTGCAAAGCCGGAATAATTACATCGGCCCTGTCTTCTCTTAATTTATAAACGCGTATCCGTTCTTCGAGCGAAACAGAAGAAAGTTCTTTATAATAATCTTTCAATAATTCTACCGAAAGCGGTTTGCCTTCTTTCTTTTTACTCATCGAAAAAATTTTATTGATATTGCCGCCGCTGCCAATCGCAACCATGGGCAAAGAACTTTTGGTATTGCGTTTTAAATGCTCTTTCATTTCATCCCATGTTTTTTCTTCAACCTGTCCTTTTAATAAACGGATGGTACCAATATTGAATGATTCTTTATATTTTAATTTTCCTTCGGAGAAAAAAGTAAGTTCGGTGCTGCCACCACCTACATCAATGTATAAATACGAATGTTCTACGTCTAAATTTTCGGCGATATGGTTTTCATAAATGATGGATGCTTCTTCATCGCCGCTTATTATTTTTATTTCTATACCTGTTTCTAATTTTACTTTTCTGATGATGTCTTCGCTGTTGGCTGCATCACGCATGGCACTGGTGGCACAGGCTGTAATGAATTGCACTTCGTAAGCCTTCATTAAATGGCCGTAAGCTTTCATGGTTTGCAAAATCATGCCACGTTTAGGTTTCGATATTTCGCCGTTGTCGAAAACATCGAAACCCAATCGCAGCGGAACTCTTATTAAATTAAGTTTGTTGAACTGAGGTTTGCTTTCTTTGGTATTACTTACTTCAACTATTAATAATCTTGCTGCGTTACTTCCAATATCAATTGCTGCTAACCGCACTTGGCTTTAAAGTTTTTTGATAGAGATAATGATACGTTTCTATTTGCGAACGTATTTTCTTTTTACCAATGGAAGATACATAGTTATTAGAAAGTTCGTTGTCGAGTATTC
>DATAMD010000239.1:0-5101 GCA_036260755.1 Chitinophagaceae bacterium
GTGTGGAATCTTCAAATAATTCTTTTCCCCAAACGGGCAATGTTGTTTTAATTAATTCAACAACCTCTTCGCATGCATCAATGGCTTCTTTGCGATGAGTTGCAGAAGTAAAAACAAAGAAACATATCTCACCGGCCGAAATTGTTCCCAGACTGTGATAAACATGCATGCAGGTTAATGGATATTTAAGGAAAATGCTTTCTCTTATTTCGTGCATTTTTTCTAAAGCCATTTCTTCATAAGCGCTATACTCAATGGCTTTTACTTTTTTCCCATCAATAATATCACTGCGAACCTGTCCTAAGAAAATACTGTGTGCCCCGATATCAGTTTTGCTGCTATGCTTTTGAATGTTTTCGGCAATAAAGGAAGCACTGATAGCATTCCAAACAAAAATTTGTTTATATTTTTTATTTGTCATGAGTAATTTTATTTTTGTTGATGAGCCATCCATTTGATGATGCCGCCTTTTAAATTATATACTTTGTTAGAACCGTTTGATAAAAGTAAGGCAGCAGTTGCACTTCTGATGCCCGAATGGCAAAACAATAAAATGTTTTTTTGGTGGATGACGGGCATTTCTTTTGTCAATATACTCATAGGTATGTTGATGTGTTGAAATGCAGATACAACAGGTTTTTCTCCTTTTTCACGAACATCAATTACAATGGTGTTTTCTTCATTCATTAAACGATTGAACTCTTCAATGTCTATATCAATAAATGAATGTTCGGTTAAGCAGTGGAAAGAATATTGTTTGGCTTTAAAAGCTTTTTCATCAACAGGAATTAAATTAGTTGTTTCTTTTTTTGCAATGATTGCTGTTTCAAATATTTCATTATTGAGTGAGTTATAAATAATCAACTTGTTAATTAATGGTGTTCCGATTCCTGTTATTAATTTAATACATTCATTGGCCATCATCATTCCAATAATACCGGTCAGCACGCCCATAACTCCGGCTTCATTGCAGGATGGCACTTCATGTTCTTCGGGTTGTTTGGGAAACAGATCGCGGTAATTGGCCGAGATTATATTGTTTTCATCCGTTGCATTAAAGATGGCAACCTGCCCTTCAAACCGGTAGATGCTTCCATAGATCAACGGTTTTTTTTTCAATATGCATGCATCGTTGATAAGATAGCGTGAAGCAAAATTGTCGGTGCCATCAATTACTATATCATATTCCGAAATCAGTTCCAGCGCATTTGCATTGGTTAATCTGGTATGGTATGCGTTGATGGTGATATCGGGATTTAATTGTTGTAAAACAAATGCCGCACGATTTGCTTTGGGTAAGCCAATATCAGTTGTTGAATATAATATTTGCCGGTGCAGGTTAGAGAGTGTAACAACATCATCATCAACAATACCAATAGTGCCGATACCCGCGGCTGCAAGGTATTGCAAAACAGGGCATCCTAAACCGCCTGCACCTATTACTAAAACTTTTGTGTTTAATAATTTAAGCTGTGCAGTTTTTCCAAATTGTTTTAATGCAATCTGGCGGTCATACCTTTCGTATGTTCTGTTGTTCAATAATGCCATTTGATTATCCTCCTGAAAAGGGTGGAAGTAAAGCTACACTCGATGCTGCATTAATTGCTGTATTGATCGCAATAATCTTTTTATCAACTGTAATAGCGTAGGTAATGTTTTGTAAGCAGGGATATTTTTCTTCCAGTTTTTGTTGAAGCATAACTGTATCTGCCACATCGCTTACAATGATTTTGGGAGATGTTAATTCTGCCAGTTGCCCAAATGTTGATACGGTTATCTGCATTTATATTTTAAGAAGTTTAATTGCTGCAACTAATAAAACAATGGCCAGTACATTTTTTAAAACTGTTTGTTTAAACCGTAGTGCTCCAAAATAGGCACCACATAATCCGCCTGCAAATGCTACGGCAACATAAGCATACATATCGGCGCTGAAATGAATGCCTTTGGTAAATTGCCCTGCAAGCCCCGATAATGAGTTCACAAAAATAAACAAGGCGCTGATGGCTGCAGTTTGTTTTTGATCTGTCCATTTCAGCAATAATAATATGGGCGATAAAATGATACCGCCGCCAATACCAATCATGCCTGATAATAACCCAATTGCAGCACCAATGACAAGTGATATTATACTGTTTGATTTTTTTATTTCGCTTACATCAAAGTTGGGGAAAAACAGGAATCGTACTACCGGGATAAGTAATAATAAGCCCAGCATTTTTTTATAAATCATTCCGTCAACAACAACCAGTCCGCCAATAAAAGCCATTGGAATAGATGCCATAGCCAGCGGCAAAAATATTTTCCACTTAAAATGATGGCCGCGGTAAAACTGAATAAATGAAGTAAGCGATACAAATAAATTTAACAGCAATGCCGTAGGTTTCATTACGTTGGGTGTTATGCTGAAGATGGCCATTAATGCCAGATAACCGCTGGCACCTCCATGCCCAACCGATGCATACAAAAATGCGATCAAAAACAATAAGCCATAAAATAATAATAAACTGGTTGCCATAGATTTTTTTAAAAAGGGATAAGATGAATTTCTACCATATCGCCTGCTGCATACGCTGTTTTGTCTTCTTCAAAACATACCAGGCAATTGGCTGTTGCAAAAGAGCTGAGGCGATATGATTCCTGTGCATGTAACAACGAAACTTTGTTATTGTTGTAATAAGCTTTTAGAAAATGAGTAAGCCCGCTTTTTTTCTGATACGAATTATCAAGCTGAATATATTTTTTCTCAATACAGCTATTAGAAATACACATCATTTGTTCTATTGCTGCCACTACATATTCATAAAAACAAGTTAACACCGAAGAAGGGTTTCCGGGTAAGCCGAAAATAAGTTTATCCTCTGTAATGCCTGCGTACAAAGGCTTGCCTGGTTTTTGTTTTACTTTATGAAAAAGTTTTTTAACGCCGCAATCTTCCAGTGCGCTTGTAACAAAATCGTAATCGCCAACACTTACGCCACCGGTAATTAATAAGAGGTTGCAGTCGGTTAATGCCTGTTCTAAAACCTGTTTTAATACTGCTGCATCATCTTTTGCAAATATCAGCGATGCATTGTCGATATGCAATTGTTGTAATGCCGCTTTTAATGCAAATGAGTTGGACTCGTAAACTTGCCCATGTTGCAATGTTTCGCCGGGTTGTTTTAATTCGTTTCCGGTGATCACTATTTTTATTTTAGGAGAAGGATAAACACTCACCTCTGTTGTGCCTATACCTGCCAGAAAGCCAATGGCGGCAGGCGTTAGCTTAGTTGTCTTAGGTAATGCCAGCATGCCTTTTTTTATTTCGGAACCTTTCAGCCTTACATTGCTGCCCTGTTTTAATGATTCATCATTGATGACCAGTAAATTATTTTCTACAATAACTTTTTCCTGCATCACTACTGTATCTGTATTGTCAGGAACTGCAGCACCGGTAAATATGCGTACTGCCTGATAAGGTTTTGTAATAATACTGCTAACCGAACCGGCAGGTATTTCGCCACTAATGGTTAATGTTTTATTTTGTTGCCAATCGTTAAAACAAAAGGCATAGCCATCCATTGCAGACTGATTGAAAGATGGTGTATCTGCTGCTGCAAATACATCCTTTGCCAAAACCAGTCCTGCCGCTTGTTTCAACGGAATAGTTACAGGTTGCAATGGTTTGCAATGATGAGCGATGATATGTTTTGCCTCGTTTACAGAAATCATAGAACGCAAAAGCCATTCAATATTATTGGTTATTTTTTATCGGAGTGGCCTAAACTTTTTCCCGGGTTTACAATATCCCTGATATGTTGTTTTAATTCTTTTATTTCGGGGAAATGGCCTTCTTCTTTACGGTTGAAGATAACTGCATCGTTAAGGAAGATGGTGAACTTTCCACCCGTTTCGCTGGGTTGCAGCGTAACAGATTTTACATCATCCACAAATGTGGTTAATATTTCCTGCGCCATGTAGGCAGACCGCAAAAGCCAGCCGCATTTAGGACAGTATTCGATGGTGATTGTTGGTTTCATTTATTTTGTTTATTAGGTTTATCCGCCAATGGCAATCATGCTCCTGTTATGAATTTCGGCAGATTGCAGTTGTGTAAAATTTTCTGTAAACTGGCCGCCGCGTTCGGCGGCTTTGCCATGTATGTTTTGCAGGATAAGTGGTGTAATATCCTGCCCGCTGCGTAATGCTGTTAACAGGTCGGTTTCATCTTTCGAAAAAAGGCAATTCTTCATTTTGCCATCTGCTGTTAAACGCATCCTGTTGCAGGTGCTGCAAAAAGGAGCAGTTATGGTACTGATTACTGCAAAGGTTCCTGCATGGCCCGGAACAATATATTTTTTAGTGGTGTCGTGAGCCTCGTCTTTTAATTTTATATAATCGTATTTGTTTTCGATAACAGTTAAGATATTTTGCCATGTAAATACTTTATCACTCATCCATCGGTTGCCGGCAAAGGGCATGAATTCAATAAAGCGAATATGTATGGGAGCATTTCTTGTCCATTCGATAAAATTATTTATCTCCTCATCATTAATTCCTTTCATCACCACTACATTTACTTTAACATGTATATTGTTATCAAGCAGCAGGTGTATATTATCCCATATTCTTTTAAAATTATTTCGTTTGGTGATGGGTTGAAATTTATTTTCCTGTAAAGTATCAAGACTAACATTGAGGGAAGTAATATTTGCTTTTCGAAAAACAGTAATAAACTCATGTACCCTAACTCCGTTTGTGGTAAGCGAAAGTTTAACAGGATACGCCGATAAATTTTTGATGATGGCATCTGCATCTTTACGTACCAAAGGTTCTCCGCCTGTTAGCCTGATTTTATTGGTGCCCAGTTGAATAAATGTTTTTGCAAGCATGGTTATTTCATCTGCCTGCATTAACTGTGAAGAAGGCATGAAAGAATAATTCTCTTCGGGCATGCAATAAAAGCAGCGCAGGTTGCAATTATCTGTAAGCGAAATACGCAACCGATGGATGAGTGATAAAGTATTTACATGGCAAAATATCTTAACTGTTATCGAAAACAAATACGATTATATAAAATTAAAAGACGAGGCTCACGACACCACTAAAAAATATATTG
>DATAMD010000251.1:0-4291 GCA_036260755.1 Chitinophagaceae bacterium
GAAATATTATAATTCTCTTTCAGGAACAAGAGCCGATAATATGGCCGAAGAAAAACGAATAGCTGAAAGTTATTTGCAAACCATCGATCAGATGGATAAGATGTATAACTTAAAATCAACTATCGAAACAGGGAAAACAATTGTTAACGACAGTGGCAAACTAAAAAAATAAATCGTTACTGAATTTTATTTCGAATTAAGATAAAAATAATGCTCCGCAAAGTTGCGGGGCATTATTTGTTATATGCTTGCCTTAACTTCATGCGAAGCTTAATAAATTAATGTAGCAGCATCATGATCGGTCATCGTTTCATACAATTTAATCCCAACGAAAACAGTAAAACAAAGTTTGAGCAAATGCTCGACATCTTTATGCAATTGCTTACCTACACCAATGGCGATGCGGCAGAAGCTTTAAACTGGATGAATGAATTGGATAAACAATATAATATAAGCAACGATGAATATGGCATGGGCGATTTTATTGATGATTTGAAGAACTATGGTTATTTAAAAGAAAACCCTGTTGACGGCACTTTTAAAATAACCGGCAAGAGCGAACAAACCATCCGCAAAAGAAGTCTGGAAGAAATTTTCGGCAAACTGAAGAAAACAAAATCAGGAAATCATCAAACATTTAAACCCGGGCAAGGCGATGAAATAAATCCCGAAACACGCCCCTTCCAGTTTGGTGATATGTTAGAACAAATTGATTTTACCGAAAGTATCCGCAATGCACAAATCAATCACGGCATAGAAAGTTTTTCGATGCACGAAGATGATCTGCAAATAAGAGAAACAGATTTTAAATCGCAAACATCAACGGTGTTAATGATCGATATTTCGCATTCGATGATCCTGTATGGCGAAGACAGAATTACACCTGCAAAAAAAGTAGCAATGGCATTAAGCGAACTTATCACAACAAAATATCCGAAAGACACTTTGGATATTGTTGTGTTTGGGAATGATGCATGGCCTGTTGAAATAAAAGACCTGCCGTATTTGCAAGTGGGCCCTTTTCATACAAACACTGTTGCGGGATTGGAATTGGCCATGGACATTTTGCACAAAAGAAAAAATCCCAACAAACAGATTTTTATGATCACCGATGGTAAACCAACTTGTTTAAAAGTGGGCAAGCGATATTATAAAAACAGTTTTGGCATCGACAGAAAGATCATGAACCGCTGTATTAATTTAGCAGCGCAATGCAAGAAATTAAAGATACCCATCACCACTTTTATGATTGCGTCGGATCCTTACCTGCAAAGGTTTGTACAGGAATTTACAGAGATGAATCAGGGCAAAGCATTCTTTGCATCGTTAGATAAATTAGGTGCATTTATTTTTAAAGATTTTGAAAGCGGAAAAAGAAAAACGGTATATTGAGGAAAGACGGGAAGTCAGTGAGTCCGAAAGTCAAGAAGTAAATTAGTAAATCATCATTCTTGCTTTCCAACTCACGGACTTTCGGACTTCCTGACTCTCCGACTTTCAATCATCAGTACAAAAAAATAATTATGAATATTAAGAAGATTAAAACTTTAGGCGAATTAAAAAAGAGCGGTTATAAAACCAGATCGATCAAAGAAGAAGTGCGGAATAATTTAATTGATAAAATTAAAAATAAAGAGAACGCATTCACCGGAATTTTGGGTTACGAAGATTCTGTTATTCCCGATACAGAACGTGCATTATTATCGCGTCATAATATTTTGTTTTTGGGATTACGTGGCCAGGCAAAAACAAGAATGGCAAGACAAATGGTTGATTTGTTGGATGAATATATTCCGGTAATTGCAGGCAGCGAAGTGAATGATGATCCGTTACAACCTTTAAGCAAATATGCAAAAGATGTGATTGCAGAATATGGTGATGATGCACCGGTACAATGGATTCACAGAAGCGACCGTTACGGCGAAAAGCTTGCTACGCCTGATGTTAGCGTGTCCGATTTGATTGGCGATATTGATCCGATAAAAGCTGCAAATTTAAAATTAAGTTTTGCTGATGAAAGAGTAATTCATTACGGAATTATTCCAAGAAGTAACCGCGGCATTTTTGTAATTAATGAATTACCCGATTTGCAGGCAAGGATACAAGTTGCATTATTTAATATTTTGCAGGAAGGCGATATTCAGATCCGCGGGTTTAAATTAAGAATGCCGTTAGATATTTTATTTGTGTTTACCGCCAACCCCGAAGATTATACCAATCGCGGAAGTATTGTAACACCGTTAAAAGACAGGATTGAATCGCAGATATTAACGCATTATCCAAAAACAATTGAAACATCATTAGCCATTACCGAACAGGAATCGCATATTCTCGAAGAACAAAAACAAAGAGTGGTGGTAAGTGATATTATTAAAAGATTGATAGAGCAAATTGCATTTGAAGCAAGAAGCAATGAATACGTTGATAAAAAAAGCGGTGTTAGTGCAAGGCTTACCATTGCTGCATTTGAGAATGCAGTGAGCAGTGCCGAAAGAAGAGCCATCATTCATGATGAAAAGAAAACACAGGTTTGGATAAGCGATCTGGTTGGTGTAATTCCTTCCATCACCGGGAAAATAGAATTGGTGTATGAAGGCGAACAGGAAGGCCCCTATCAGGTAGCAGTTAATTTGTTGGACAAATCTATTCGTACCCAATTCATTCAATATTTTCCTAATCCCGAACAAGCTAAAAAAAGAAGAAACACCGGAAAAAAATCTGTTGAAGAAAAAGAAACAGAGAACCCGTACAAATCAATCACACGCTGGTTTGATGCAGGAAATCATCTGGATATTTTGGTTGATATAAATGATGCCGGTAAAATTGCTGCATTATATAAAGTTGACGGCCTGCATGCTTTTGTAAAAAAATATTTTCATGCGGCCAATGAAAAAGAAACGGCATTGCTGATGGAATTTGTGTTGCACGGATTAGCATCGTATTCTTTGATAAGCAAAAAAGTTATTGAAGGGAAAATAGAATTCAAGGACCTGATGGGCAGCATGATGAATCTTGGTGATATTAATTTTGGTGAAGATGATGACTTGAGTGATGATGATTTTAAATAAGCAATCGAAATAGAAAAGGCTGCAAGCGAATTTAAACTTGCAGCCTTAAAAAAAACATAAATTTATTTTATAATCCAAACAATCCTTTATTCAGTAATTGTAAAGTTTTTGTTTTGTATTGCCCGTCAACCAGCAAAGAAACATTGTGGTAACTTCCGCCATAACAAACCATGCGTACCGGTATTTCGGCAATGGCATCAAATAATTTTTTCATCACATCATTGGTTGCTTCAATTTCATTACCAACAATAGAAATTATGGTTTGATTTTTATCGATCTCGGTTGTACCAAACGGTTCCAGTTCGCGGATAATATCATTCAAATAAGTATCGTTATCAATGGTTACAGATACTGCCACTTCGGAAGTAGTAACCATATCAATCGAAGTTTTATATTTTTCAAACACTTCAAAAACTTTCCGCAGAAAACCATAGGCCAACAACATGCGGCTGCTTTTTATTTTAATGGCAATGATACCGTCTTTCGCCGCAACCGCTTTCACACCAATGCTTCCGGCATCTTTGGTAATGGTTGTACCCACTGCTTCGGGCTGCATGGTGTTTAATAATTTAACCGGAACATTTTCCTGTTGTGCCGGCCAGATGCAGGTTGGATGTAAAATCTTTGCACCGAAATAAGCCAGCTCGGCAGCTTCTTCAAAACTTAATTGCTCGATGGCAAAAGTTTTATCAACAATACGCGGATCGTTGTTGTGCATGCCATCAATATCAGTCCATATTTCGCAGACAGATGCCTTTACTGCCGCTGCAATTAATGAAGCCGAATAATCGCTGCCGCCACGTTTTAAATTATCTACTTCACCCCTTGCGTTTTTGCAGATATAACCCTGCGTAATAAATAATTTTTTATTGCTGTGGTGCTGCAATAACGCATTTAATTTTGTTTGAATAGAAGTAAATGCAGGTTCTTCATTTATATCAATGCTCATGAACTCTAATGCCGGTAATAATAAATGATCAATGCCTTGCTCTTCTAAATAAATACAAAATAATTTGGTGCTCATTAATTCGCCCTGCGCCAGAATATCTTTATTCAAAGCATCGCTGAAAGAGATGCGTAAAATAATATTTAAGAATTCGAAATGTTCGGTAACAATGACGTTTGCTTTTGCCTGCAATGCTTCGCCGTTAACCAATTCGCCAACAAACTTGCGGTAATGTGCTTCTAATTTATCGATACTTGCTTTTGCAGCAACCCTGTCG
>DATAMD010000280.1:0-3178 GCA_036260755.1 Chitinophagaceae bacterium
TGTGCCAAATTAGGCGGCAATATAAACGACTCTTCGTACCGTGCAGCTTCGATTGTAGAGCTTTTACACACTGCTTCTCTGGTTCATGATGATGTGGTTGATGATGCTAAAGAACGCAGGGGTTTTTTTTCGATAAATGCACTCTGGAAAAATAAAATAGCTGTTTTAGTGGGCGATTATATGCTGATGAAAGCATTATTACTTTCGCTCGATAAAAAAGAATACAAAATCCTGCAAATCCTTGCCGAAGCAGTTAAAGAAATGAGCGAAGGCGAATTGCTGCAAATGGAAAAGTCAAGAAACCTTAACCTGAACGAAGATGTTTACTATAAAATAATAAAAGGCAAAACCGCTTCTTTATTGGCATCGGCCTGTGCATCGGGTGCCGCTTCTACTTTTGAGGACGAAACCTTGGTAGAAAAAATTAAACTTTTTGGCGAAAATGTAGGCATGGCCTTTCAAATAAAGGACGATTTGTTTGATTACGGCAATGCCGATATTGGCAAGCCTACAGGCAACGATATTAAAGAAAAGAAATTAACGCTTCCGCTGATTTATACTTTGAACCATTGTGATGCTGCCACACGAAAAAAAATAATTTACATTGTTAAAAACGAAAACACAAAAAAAGAAAAAGTAAAGTTCGTTATTGATGAAGTAAAAAAAGCCGGTGGCATTTCTTATGCCGCCGAAAAGATGTTTGCTTTCAGAGATGAAGCCCTTTCTATTTTATACCAATTCCCCGATACACAATACCGGCAGGCATTAGAAGAACTCGTTCGTTATACTACCGACAGAAATTATTAATTTAAATTATTCATTTTTTTATAAAAGCTTTATTAACTTCAACTTGTTGAATAAAGTACAAAGCGTTGAAGCGTGCGACGCAACTGCAGCTTCATAGCACTAATTCGGCTTGGTTCATAAAAAAAAATTCATGCAAAAAAGATGGAACATATTGCCCGTTGATGAATTGAAAGCAACTGCTTTGCATGAAGCGTTAAAAATAAATAAAACCATCTGCAAAATTTTAGTGCAAAGAGGTTTGGATGATTTTGAAAAATCGAAACAGTTTTTTCGCCCGCAGTTAACCGGCCTGCATTCTCCATGGCTGATGAAAGACATGCAGAAAGCGGTTGACAGAATTTTGCTTGCGAAAGCTAACAAAGAAAAAATTTTAGTATTTGGCGATTATGATGTTGACGGAACAACCAGCGTGGCAAGCATGTTTCAGTTTCTGCAAAAAATTTATCCGTCGGTTGATTATTATATTCCGCATCGTTACCGCGAAGGTTACGGCATCAGTAAAATAGGAATTGATTTTGCGAAAGAAAATAATTTTGGTTTAATTATTTCGCTCGACTGCGGCATTAAAAGTGTTGAACTGATTGCCTATGCTAAAGAGCTGGGCATTGATTTTATTGTTTGCGATCATCACCTTCCCGATCATGAATTGCCCGATGCAGTGGCAATATTAAATCCCAAACAAAAAGATTGTAATTATCCTTATAAAGAATTATGCGGTTGCGGCGTTGGTTTTAAACTTATGCAGGCATTAAGCGAAGAATTAAATTTAAATGAAACCGGTTATTTAAATTATATCGATTTAGTTGCTACAGCCATTGCTGCCGATATTGTTCCCATTACCGGCGAAAACAGAATATTGGCTTTTTACGGATTAAAAAAAGTGAACGAAAATCCCTGCCCCGGCATTAAAGCATTGATGCAACTGGCTTTTATGCAAAAAGAAATGTTCCTTAATAATCTGGTTTTTATTATTGCACCACGTGTAAATGCTGCCGGAAGAATGGATGATGCAAAAAAAGCCGTGCAATTATTTATTGAACAGGATGCAAACAAAGCAATGGAATTTGCAGAAATGCTGCACAGCGATAACACCGATCGCAAAGAAGCCGACATCAGCATTACCGAAGAAGCATTGGCAATTATTGAAGCCGATGAAAATTTAATTAACCGCAAAACAACCGTTGTTTATAAAGAACATTGGCATAAAGGCGTTGTTGGAATTGTTGCCAGCCGATTAATTGAAACTTATTACCGGCCCACAATTGTTTTAACAAGAAGCGGCGATTTTGCCGGAGGAAGTGCCAGAAGTGTTGCAGGATTTAATTTGTATGAAGCTGTTCATGCTTGCCGCGAACATTTAATTGGCTATGGCGGGCACTTTGCTGCTGCCGGTATGACCTTGTCTGTTGATAGTGTTGAAGCATTCAGCATGGCTTTCGAAAACGTAGTGGCAGCAACCATTACACCCGAATTATTAATTCCTGAAATTGTGATTGATGCAGAAATTTCTTTTAGCGAATTAACGCCGTCGTTCTATAACATACTTACACAAATGGAACCTTTTGGACCCGAAAATATGCGGCCTGTTTTTATTGCAAAAAAAGTTTACGATACCGGTTTTTCTAAAATTGTGAAGGAACAGCATATCCGTTTTTCTGTAAGGCAAAATAAAATTTCTTTTACGGGAATTGGTTTTAATATGGCCGACAAATTTCATCTTCTGCAATTGCAAAAACCACTCGACATTGTTTTTACATTAGACTTAAACGAATGGAACGGCGAAAAGAATTTGCAATTAAAAGTGATTGATGTGAGGTTGAGTGAATAAAAAAAGGATAACAACTTTCGCTGCTATCCTTTTAGTTTTTATATTTTCTTTTTTTAGTTTTTCTAAAATTTTATTTCATCAACTCAACACTTCGGTTAATAAAGTTTGTCAACTCCGAACCTTTTAATAATCCCTGCGATAATAAAGCTAAGTCGGCCAAACTTCTGATTTGCTTTCCCTGTTTATCTGCATCAGTTTCTTTTAATAATGATTGATAGATTGGATGATTGCCGTTAACCGTTAGCGTTACTTCATCGGGCATGGTTGCATAAAATGCTGCCATACCGCCGCCAACAGCACCCATATCTTTCATCCGGCGCATAAATTCGGGGCGTGTTGCAACAACCGGCGCCGCATCGGTACTTAATCCTTTTACTTCAACAGTTACATGCAATTCGGGAACAGGAAATTCGAATAATTTTTTCAAACTTTCTGTTTCATCCTTACTTAAAACACTGTCGTTGGTTTCTTGTTTATCAATCAAATTATCAACAATATCGGCATCCACTCTAACAAAATGAACGTTCTCCCATTTCATTTCCA
>DATAMD010000293.1:0-2080 GCA_036260755.1 Chitinophagaceae bacterium
GAATAAAAATTAAGATACCCATGAAAAAACTTTTCATAACCGGCTCAATTTTAATTTCGAGTGTTTTTGTGATGGCACAAAAGCAATATATACCTCCAACTTATTCAAGTAATAACGATAATAAAGATTTTAATAAAGACAATCTTTTTGTAGGAGGCAGTCTGGCATTGGGTTTAAGCAATTATACTTTTAATATTGGTGCCACACCCGAAATAGGATATTCGTTTAACAATTGGTTCGATGCAGGTGTTGCCGTTAATCTTAACTATCAATCGGTTCGTGCAGATCCAAATTATAATAATACACGACAAAGGATTTTTAATTATGGCGGCGGCCCTTTTTTCAGGGTATATCCTTTACAACAATTTTTTATAGAAGGACAATTTGAACACAATTGGATTAATTATAATGATTTGTATTATGGTTATACCCCTCCGGTTGCTTCAACATCAAAAACTCAGGCAAGCAGCTTTTTGGCAGGTATTGGTTTTACGCAACGCATAGTTGGGCAAAGCAGTTTTTATACTGTTATAATGATTGATTTAATGACAGACCAAAATTCGCCTTACCGCGATTATTACGGGAATGCAATTCCTATCGTTCGTGCAGGATTTAATTTTTATCTGCATCGGAAGAAAAAATAGTTTGCGGCGAGTTGTGAATGGATATTCGCAGTTGCCAGTCTTCGTGTAAAAATTCCTGTTGCTGCATATTATTTATATGAGTAATTAAATGATCATAAAATCCTGCTGAATTAAGCAGGATTATTTTTTTCTCATGTATCTTTAAAGCATTCCATGTAATTAATTCAAACAATTCATCTAATGTTCCGTTGCCGCCGGGCAGAATGATGGCCGCATCGCACAATTCGTACATCATTTTTTTTCTAACGTGCATATCGCTTACCACTCTTAAATCGGTAATACTTTTGTGTTGTTGTTCCCAGCTTAATAAAACTTCGGGAATTACACCAATAACTTTACCGTTATTATTCATTACCGCATCGGCTACAGTGCCCATCAGGCCTACTCTTCCGCCACCATAAATCAAAGTAATTTCGTGTTGCGCAATTAATTTCCCAAGAGCGGTTGCATGTTCGGCAAACAAAGGATTGCTGCCGCTTTTACTTCCGCAAAACACCGCCACATTTTTAATATTCATTTTATTCATACACAATATTAAGAAGCTGTTTCTATTTATTTTTTAATTTTTGTGTTATTGATTTATGATAGTTTTTTTACAACCGCATGTAAAGTGCGGTACCTAATTATTTTATGATGGCTCATTGCAACTGATAAAAAAAATGTTAATCAATGTACCGAAGGTTGAAGGATGCGACGCAAGCTTCATCTGCCTTTCAGGCATCTTCTCCAATTGGAGAAGAGAAATAGATGCAATCTGTTTATGCCGTGAAATTAAATTGCCGGTACCATAAAAATATTTATTAAGCCAACTTAAACATTGTTTTTTATCTTGTCAGCAAATTCATCATCAGAAAAAAATATTATGTCGCCATTACTTTTATTTTCGTTTGTTGTTATTTATTTTTTGTTATTGCTTACGGTTGCATGGTGGACGGGAAGGCACAGCAATAATGAATCTTTTTTTATCGGCAACAGAAACAGTAACTGGATGTTGGTGGCATTTGGAATGCTGGGCACTTCGCTAAGCGGTGTAACTTTTGTGAGTGTGCCGGGTGCAGTTGCTCACGAAGCCTTTGCTTATTTCCAGGTAACTATCGGTTATATATTTGGTTACATTGCCATTGCGTATGTGTTGTTGCCGTTGTATTACAGGCTAAATCTAACATCGATCTATAATTATTTGCAAAACCGTTTGGGATTTGCTTCTTACAAAGCCGGGGCATCGATTTTTATTTTATCGAGGATATTGGGCGCTACTGCAAGATTATATTTGGTGGTAAATATTTTACAGGATGCTATTCTCCGGAATTTTAATATTCCGTTTTGGGCAACAACGCTGATTATTTTATTGATGATATTGTTATACACTTACGAAGGCGGCGTTAAAACAATTGTATGGACCGATACACTGCAAACAACCTGTATGCTTGCCGGTT
>DATAMD010000330.1:0-10129 GCA_036260755.1 Chitinophagaceae bacterium
GCAATACACATATTGCCATGATGGTAAAATTTTCAGGGAAAAAACATGTGGGTGCTTTTGAATTATTCGGCTTCAACAGCAACGAGATGGGTTGGTATGATATCTTTCATCAGGTAAGAGTTGAATCAATTATTTTAGACAGAAGTTATAATGATACACGTTTGTTTTTTAATTTGAATGAAGCGGTGATTATGCCGGCGCAGGCTTTTAACACAAATGCTGCAGAGGCTTATCTGACGGCGGTTCACGGCGACAGCACTCATCACATTGTAAAATTCGACAACATCATTTCTGATGCAGGTTTGATAAATGTTTACCGGGTAAAAAAATCGCTGAATGATATCGTGAACAGTAATTTGATGATGCTTACACCACGTCATGCGTATTCTAAATTATTGGAAAATGTGTTAAACAACAATATCATTTTTCAGGGCGCATTTCTGAAATTAGATTTTTATAATAACCTGATGAATGTTGTTTTGCTGAAAGATGGTGTGCTGCATTTAATTCAATCGTACAATTTTCAAACACCCGATGATGTGTTGTATTATTTATTGAACATTGCCGAAAAATTTGAAGTATCAACCGCAGAAACACCCGTTGAAGTTTCGGGATTGATCGATATTAAGTCGCAATATTTCGATTACATCGAAAAAGTTTTTAAAAAAATATCTTTCGCAACATTGAAAGAGGATAATATTTTCAGGAATTATTCGGGCGAATATCCACCACATTATTTCACACCTTTTCTTAACCTCGCTTTATGAGGATCATCTCCGGGAAATGGGGCGGCCGCAGAATAATACCACCCGCAAACATGCCCCACACAAGGCCTACAACCGATATTGCTAAAGAAGGCTTGTTTAATATTTTACAAAACAGGATTGATTTTTCGGATATCAAAACATTGGACCTGTTTGGCGGCACAGGCTGCATAAGTTATGAATTGGCATCACGTGGTGCCGGTGATTTAACCATTGTTGAAAAAGATAACACCATGCATGCTTTTATCAAAAAAAATATCGACATGCTTGGCATACAAAATTGTAAAGTGCTGAAGATGGATGTATTTAATTTTTTAAATACCTGTGCCGATACGTTCGATTTTATTTTTGCAGGCCCGCCTTATGCGTTGGGTACGATTGATGAATTGCCAAAAATAATTGTTCAAAAAAAACTCATTAATCCCGATGGTTATTTTGTACTGGAACATACACCACGCAATAAATATGAAAGCTTCGAAGGATTTAAATTTGTAAGAAATTACGGAACAACATTATTTTCTTTTTTTACAAACGAATAAATGGTTGTTTAAACCGATCTGTGTATGACAAAAAAAGAATTGCGAAATATTTATAAACAAAAAAGAACATCAATTGCCGCAAAAGATAAATTGATATGGGATGATTTGTTATTAATTCAATTCCAAAAAATTAATCTCGAAAACATCCGCACCGTATTTGTGTATTGGCCGATGGAAAATATGAATGAACCCGATACGCATGCTGCCATCCGTTATCTGCAGCACATGATTCCGGATTTGCAATTGGCTTATCCGGTTATTCATCAGAATTTAACTTCAGAAATGAAAGCAGTGTTAACCGGTGATGAAACAGATTTTTTCGAAAACAGCCTTGGTATCATCGAACCCGAAAACGGAATTGAGATTGATCCAACAACAATCGATCTTGTGTTAATGCCCATGCTTATTTGTGATGAAGCCGGCAACAGGATTGGCTTTGGCAAAGGTTATTACGATAGGTTTTTAATTCGTTGCAGAAAAAATGTTATTAAAATTGCTTTTTCTTATTTCGATCCGGTCGATAAAATTGATGATACAAATGCTTTTGATGTACCTTTAAACTTCTGCATTACCCCCCGAACGATCTATGAATTTGAATAATTTTTTTTTACGATCCTTTCGCATATTATTATTGCCATTTGCATTAATCTATGGCTTGATAATAAAGACCAGAAACTGGTTATACGATAAAAATTATTTTAAATCGGCCGAATTTAATTTCCCCATTATTTGTGTTGGCAATATTGCTGTTGGAGGCACGGGCAAATCGCCGATGGTTGAATATTTATTATCGTTATTGCATCAACAATTTAAAACGGCAACTCTTAGCCGCGGCTATAAAAGAAAAACAATCGGTTATGTTTTGGCAAACGAAAACACAACCGCACTGGATATTGGCGATGAGCCTATGCAGTTTCATTTAAAATTTCCGGATGTGGCTGTTGCCGTTGGAGAAGAAAGAATATTTGCCATTCCTGAATTATTGCAGGATGTATATGGTTTGGAACTGATTATTCTGGATGATGCATTTCAGCACCGCAAAGTAAAAGCAGGGTTTAATATTTTATTAACCGAGCATAATAATTTATACACCAAAGATTTTTTTCTGCCTACCGGCGATCTGAGAGATGCATTGTCTTCGGCAAAACGTAGCGATATTATTGTTGTAACAAAATGCCCGCAGGATCTTTCAATCGATAAGAAACAAAGATTGATCAGGAACATCAATCCATTGCCATCGCAACTAATATTTTTTACGGCAATTGAATACGGAGCGCCTTATCATATCATCACAAAAGAAGAAAAAAATATTACAACCGAAGATGAAGTTTTGTTGGTTTGCGGCATTGCCAATCCAAAACCTTTGAAGGAATATTTATTGCAACATGCTTTTACTTATTATCAAACCGATTTTGAAGATCATCATATTTTTTCGATTGATGACCTGAAAGAAATAAAAGAAAAATTTCAGGGAATTGATGCTGCGAAAAAAATTATCCTTACCACAGAAAAAGATGCAGTGCGGTTAACTAAGTTTAAAGACGAATTAACCGACTTGCCATTATTTGTAATTCCCATCACGCATAAATTTTTGTTTGAAGAAGGTGAACAATTTAATGATGCAGTTATTTCTTTTATCAGGAACTTTAAGTTTAATAGTTCGATATGAGCAAGAAGAAAAAAACAAAACAGCATGCACATAAATCGCCGCAAACCCTTGCTGTTAAAGGGCAATTAGAAGTAACCCGAAGCGGGATGGGGTTTGTTGTAATTGGTGATGGCACTGCCGATATTTTAGTACGCCCCGGCGATTTTAATACAGCATTACACGGCGATACCGTTAGAGTAAAAGTGATAAAAGAAAATGCGAATACCAGAAAAAAAGAAGGAAGAATTACCGAAGTAATTTCGCGTAAACAAACAGAATTTACAGGACACATTCAATTGGCTACCAACTTTGCATTTTTTATTCCCGATACCGATAAACCAATGCCCGATCTGTTTATTCCGTTAACCAAATTAAAGGGCGCAAAAAATAAAGAACGTGTTGTTGCAAGATTAGTGCAATGGGAAAAAGGCGATAAAAAACCTGTTGGCGAAGTTATCAGCATTATGAAACCAGAAGATGAAAATGATGCGGCAATGAAAGGTTTATTGGCTGAAGCAGGTTTTCCGCTTTCATTTGATGAAACTGTGCTGCAGCAGGCATTACAGTTGCCAACAGTTTTAGATAAAGATGAAATAAAGAAAAGAAAAGATTGCAGAAATATATTAACATTTACCATCGATCCGGTTGATGCAAAAGATTTTGATGATGCTATTTCCATCAGAAAAATTAAAAATGATATTTACGAAATCGGTGTTCATATTGCCGATGTAAGTCATTATGTGCATCCCGATTCTGCTTTGGATGAAGAAGGATATAAACGTGCTACATCGGTGTATTTGCCCGACAGGGTAAATCCCATGTTGCCCGAGAAAATTTCGAACGAATTATGTTCGCTTCGCCCCAAAGAAGATAAGTTTACTTTTTCTGCTGTTTTTCAAATGAATACCAAAGGAGAAATTAAACAACATTGGTTGGGTAAAACAGTTATTCATTCCGATCATCGTTTTACTTACGAAGATGTGCAGCAAACTATAGAAACAAAAGAAGGAATTTATAAAGAAGAAATTTTTTTGTTGAATGATCTTGCACAACGTTTACGCAAACAGCGTTTCAGCAAAGGGGCTATTAATTTTTCATCGCAGGAAGTGCGTTTTAAATTAGATGAAAAAGGCACACCCATCGGTATTGTTGTAAAAGAAAGCAAAGAATCACATCAACTTATCGAAGAGTTTATGTTGCTGGCAAATAAAACCGTTGCCGAACAAATCGTTAAAATAAAAATCAATCAAAAAGAAATCCCTTTTCCGTATCGTGTACACGATCAGCCTAATGAAGAAAAGTTAACGCCGTTTATTGTTTATGCAAGAAAGTACGGGCATAAATTTGATATCTCATCGCCGCAAAAAATTGCACACAGTTTTAATCAAATGCTTACCGATGCACATGGTAAACCCGAACAGCATGTATTAGAACAATTAGGTATTCGTACAATGGCCAAAGCAATTTATACCATAGAAAATATTGGGCATTATGGTTTGGCATTCGAACATTATTGCCATTTTACATCGCCCATACGCCGCTATCCCGATGTGTTGGTGCATCGTATATTGCAAAGTGTTTTGGAAGGCAAACCCATCATCGATAAAAAGATGGAAGAGAAGTGTAAACATTGCAGCGAAAGAGAACGTGCCGCGATGGAATGCGAACGTGCAGGTAATAAATATAAACAGGTTGAATTTCTTAAAAGCCGCATTGGCGAAGTGTTTGAAGGCGTGGTAAGCGGCGTTGCCAATTTTGGCTTTTGGGTAGAAACTGTTGAACATAAATGCGAAGGGTTAGTTACTGTTGTTGGATTAAGCGATTATGATGATTTTAGATTAGTTGAAAGCGATTATTGTTTGGTAGGGAGAAGAAGCGGCCGGCAATTTAAAATAGGAGATAAGGTTTGGATAAAAGTTGTAGCAGCTAATTTAGAAAAACGTCAGCTTGATTATGAATGGGTGGTTAATGGCGGCAATGAAAAAGACACAGATAAAGAAAAAATAGTTAAGAATAAAGATAAAAAGAAAAGAAAGTTAGGTGCATCTAAAAATTAATATTTAGTAAAATTCATCCAGTAATTATAAGTATCGGTTTGATAACCTATTTGCAAAGTGGTGTTTGTAATATTATGTATTACAAGAATGTTATTAGAAGCACTTCCGATAAGAGTTAGCTTGCTGCCGTTAACTGAATAGTTGCTCCATGCTGTAATACCCAAATAAGTATAATACACTGTATCTTTTGCTGTAAAAGTTAAGCTATCGGCAAAAATATCAATTACCGAACTATCATATCCTGTTACAGGTATTTTCCATTGGCCATTAATATTACTATCAACTGTACTGTTTGTGTAACGCCAGTTGCCGATAATGGCAATAACATTTCCGTCAACAGTATCTTTTTTACAACTATAATTACAAACCGTTATAAAAGAAATTAGAAGTATTGATAATTTTTGTTTCATCATAAAAAGTTTTGCCGGTTTTGAATAAAAATTGTTTATTAAGTACTGCTACCGAATAGGTGTTTTAAGCTGATCGAATTTAGCTGTATCTCTGTAATAAACTCCCGTAGCAGTTGTAATAAATATAAACTTGCCACATGGCGTAATAGAAGTAATGATACTGTTTTCGAGACCATCATTATTCAATTCACTAAAATTCAGGTTCTTTCCATTAAAAGCAACTTTAAACAACTGCGTATTTAGATCGGCAATAGTTGCATATAATTTATTGCCTACATTTCTAAAAGTTAACCAGCCAACAGTTGTTGTATTCGAAAAATCGTTAAACACATTCCATGTTTCGCCCTGATCGGTAGATGAGAAAAGAATCCCACCCGATTTAGCAAATAAAGTGTTCCCAACTGTAAACATATTATATATACCATACCCATTTGAGTAAGGTGCAGGCAGGTATCCAAATTGTTTTACATTACCTAAGGTATCTATCCGAAAAAACTGAGATTCATAATAAACAAAAAATTTATTAAAAAAGGCAGCGCAAAAGTAGCCACTTCCACTAAAGCCTAAAGTTCCTTTAGCCGGTGTAACATAAATACTTTTTACAGTAGGAGTTGCTCCAAAACCATAAGGAGTTAGAATTTGACTTGAATCGAAACTAATTAAATCGAATCTTTCGCCCTTTTGTATATTAGGGAAATAACCTTCAACAGGCGTTATTAAATATTTATTACGAATAACGGGATAAGCCGAAGATGGATAAGTGTTACTTGGGTAAGGGCTTGTTTGCGGGAACCTGCTATACGCCCCCGGTGTATAAACAGGTTTATACACAAAGGATGAATATTGAGAATATACAGGAACACTTTGAACATTTAAAGTACTGTCAGTCGCAAATGAACATAGATTTTTGCCGAGATAAGGGTATCCATAAGCAGGAGAATACATATATGTTCCCTGTAAAAAATAAACCATTGTACTATTAATGGCACTACTGTTTACTGCCATCATTGTATAATTAGAATTACTACCAACTACCAAAATACTATCACCTATTGAAACACTGCTTAGTTCAGATACAGCATTCATATTTAAAATAGAAACAGGTTTCCATGCATGTTGAAAAGTATCGATAATTGTTTGGGTAACTATTTTTTTACACGAAGGTTGGATAAACAAAAAGAAACCGCTAATGATAAACAGTAAAAGAGAAGGAACTATTTTTTTCAATTTCATAGTATATAGGTTTTTATATGGATATAGTAACCACTGCTATTGTTTACAAAAATTAAATTCCGGTTTCTTTAAATTATATTTTCTGTACGATATTAATCGGCAATCAATATCATATAATAGCAGGCTTGCAATGTTGCGTGAATTTTATAGTACCATAGGTTTGATTTATAATTTTAGGCACACGCTATTGTCAAAAAATATGCTATGTTAATTGTGTTATTATATTTTTTAAATATCCTGCAAATTATTTAGCCTTACATGCACACTGCTTTGTACCCTATAACGGTGTTAATCTCTTCATATAAACTAACGCTATACTAATAATCAAATTTATTAATAAGCTATATAAAAATGATAGTTTAGTATGTTAAGTTTATAATAAATATGACGTAATGCCGAATATATCATAAAATATTTTGTATTTTAATTTAAAATACTTTATGTTTGTGTTGCATATATTTGTTCGATTGTCTTTTTCTTGCATATAACTCCCACTAATTTTTTTACAAAGAAGTTGCTCTTTGAAGCCACAGGTAAACAATTGTTGTTAAGCCTTAAATGGTTTAATATAAGTATGTTGCATTTTTATAATAATTTTTCAAAAGAAAATATAAGACTGTTTCATACTTATATTAAAAAACAGCTTTCTAATTATAGAAAACAGCATTTTGATGTCAGAACATTCCGCCTTGGTATTAAAAACCCCTTTTCTAATATTCGAAAATTTCGTCTCAGTATCAGAAAGCTTCATTCCAATATTAGATTAATCAATCCTTGTATTAGAATAGTACCGTTTTAACCATTTTTAGCTTTTCTAAGGGTATTTATACATGGCTTTAAAGCACTAATAATGGTTTGGTATTTATTTTTTTAATCTTTAAAACAACTTTTATGTTAAATCAAAAAGTTCTTATTGGGTTTAGCAATTACAAAGACACAGATTTTGATCAAAAAGCCCAACACATTCTCCAAAGTATGACGGGAAATGCCAATTTTCCTACTCCCGTACCCACTTTATCAGAGGTACAAACAGGCATTACAAATTATTCTGCCTCTTTAGCAAAAGCAGTTGATGGCAGTAAGCAGGATACGGTATTAAAAAATCAAGCCCGTACTGCTTTAGAAGAACTCCTGCACAATTTGGGTATGTATGTACAATTGAACAGTAAAAATGATCCCGCAATTATGTTAAGTTCGGGTTTTGATGTTAGTAAAATACCAACACCTGTAGGTATTTTACCTAAGCCTGATGGCTTTAGTGTAACACCATCGGCAAGTAAAGGCAATGTCGATTTATATGTACATGCAATTTACGGTGCTAAATCTTATCAATACGAATATGCCGAAACTCCAATTACATCAAATAACGGTTGGCATGTAGTAACCAACACAGCAACAGAGGTTACTATTAATAATTTACAAAGCGGAAAAGAATATGCTTTTAGAGTAGCGGGTATTGGTGCAGATCCAACCCGTACTTACAGCGATGTAATTACAAGTTTTGTGTTGTAAGTGTAATAAACTTATAACTAAACATAGACCTGTAAGGTTTTAAAACCTTATAGGTCTTATTACTCACCTTACTGTAATTTATAAAAATAAAATCTGCATAAACATGCCGTAATTTATATATATTTGATATAATATAAAAACTCCATGATTTCTAAAGAACAGGCATATAAACAAATAGAAGATTTAGTTATCCGTTTTAACGAGCAAATAGAATCTTATAAAAAAGCCGATTATAACGAAACATTAGTTCGCAGAGATTTTATTGATCCTTTTTTTAAAGCTCTCGGTTGGGATATGGATAACTCGCAGGGTTATGCCGAAGCTTACAGAGAAGTAATACACGAAGACAGAATTAAAATAAGCGGTGCTACCAAAGCACCCGATTATAGTTTTCGTTTACCCGGCGGCAAACGTTTATTTTTTGTTGAAGCCAAAAAACCAAGCGTTGCATTAAAAGATGAAACAGAACCTGCTTATCAAATACGCCGTTATGCCTGGAGTGCTAAAATGCCTGTTTCTATTTTAACCGATTTTGAAGAATTTGCCGTTTACGATTGTAATAAAAAACCCAATGCTGCCGATAAAGCTTCTGTTGCACGTATTAAATACATAACATTTAATAATTACCTGCAGGAGTTCGATTTTTTATGGAATACTTTCTCTAAAGAAAAAGTTTTAAAAGGAAGTTTCGATACATTTATTACAAGCGATACTTATAAAAAAGGTACTGCTACGGTTGATAAAGAATTTCTGCAATCGTTAGACGATTGGCGCACAGCCATTGCTGTTGATATTTGCAAACACAATAAAGAATTAGATGAAGACGAAATAAATTTTGCCGTACAACAAACCATAGACCGTATTATTTTTCTGCGTATTGCAGAAGACAGAAGCGTAGAACCTTATGCACAATTAAAAGATTGTATTAAACACGGCGAATTTTATAAAAACTTATTTACATTATTTAAAAATGCCGACGATAAATACAATAGCGGATTATTTGATTTTAAAAAAGATACCATAAGTAAAAACCTTGTAATAGATAATAAGGTTATTAAACACGTAATTACCGATTTATATTATCCGCAAAGCCCTTACGAGTTCTCGGTTTTATCTGTTGAAATATTGGGTAATGCCTACGAACAGTTTTTAGGCAAACAAATTAAAATAGATAAAGCACACCATGCACGTATTGAAGAAAAACCCGAAGTACGTAAAGCCGGAGGCGTTTATTATACACCGCAATACATTGTAGAATATATTGTTGCCAACACGGTTGGTAAATTAGTTGATAATAAAACACCTAAAGATATTGCCAAACTAAAAATTGTTGACCCCGCCTGCGGCAGCGGCAGCTTTTTATTGGGTGCTTATCAATATTTATTAAACTGGCATAAAGATTATTACAGCAATAACGGCAAAATAACAGCAACAAAAAAAGAAAGCCCTTTAACGCCAGATGGTAATTTAACCACTGCCGAAAAAAAACGTATTCTGTTAAACAATATTTACGGTGTAGATATAGATGTTAATGCCGTAGAAGTTACCAAACTAAGCCTTTTATTAAAATGTATGGAAGGCGAAACCGATATTACTATTAATGCACAACTTAAATTATTTAACGAACGAATACTGCCAACCTTAGATAATAATATTAAAAGCGGCAATAGTTTAATTGATACCGATTTTTACAGCAGCCAATTAGATTTTGGAGAAGAAAAGAAAATAAAACCCTTTAACTGGCAAAAAGCTTTTCCTGATGTGTTTAAACAAGGTGGATTTGATGCAGTTGTCGGTAATCCGCCGTATTTTTCCCTTGATATAGTATGTAAGCTCCCCTTATTTTAGGGCCAGCGTTAATTAGAGTTTTCTAAGTTATTCAAAATTTGTTTTCCAACGATTTTATCCACTAAACGGCTCTCTTCAATTGTTGATTTATTTCCGTTCGCCGTTTGTGGATAAAGCT
>DATAMD010000331.1:0-1859 GCA_036260755.1 Chitinophagaceae bacterium
TTGTCAAAGAACTATTTTCTATTTTGGTCTAAAGGAGCTTGTCGAAGTATCGCACTCTTGTACTTTTATAACAATATTTGGCAACAATTGTCATTGCTTCATAACTTTATAATATAAAGATGCTGCAATGCGTTTATTCCATATCAAAAAACAAAATCAATTGCAATGAATTATGTTGCCTGTATAGTTGCAGTGGCACCGTTACGAAAAGAAGCTGCACACCGCAGCGAAATGGTTAGCGAATTATTGTTGGGCGAATATGCCGAAGTGTTGGAATCAACCAAAGATTTTGGGCGGGTAAAATGTTTGTACGATGATTATGAAGGCTGGTGCCAGCGAGTGCAGTTAACCGAAGTAAATAAAATAAATTCAACAAATTTGTTTTTGCATAAAGCCATTGGCATTGCAAAATTAAACGGAAGAGATTGCCACATCAGTTTAGGAACACCTTTGTATTCAACCAACGAAATTATTTTATTCGGAAAATTTGCAATTCAATACCCATCGCGTTATACCTGCGATGCAACAAAAAACGAATTCAGCAGCGAAAATATCCAACACATTGCCGAACAATTTTTAAACGCACCGTACTTGTGGGGCGGCAAATCGGTATTTGGAATTGATTGCAGCGGATTTACACAACAAGTGTTTAAACTGTTTGGTATAAAATTGCCGAGAGATGCATCTCAGCAGGCCGAAATAGGCGATATCATTGGCTTTTTGCAAGAAACAAAATGCGGCGATCTTGCTTTCTTTGATAATGAAGACGGGAAAATTACGCACGTTGGCATTTTAATTTACAGCCTTAAAAATTATTGAAGAAGCTATTCAATCGTATAAAGAAAACTTTTTAAATAAATAAAATTGAAAAAAATGAATTTAACGATAATGATGGTAGTGATTCTCTTACTCATCGGGTTATTTTCCGGTGCCTTAAGCGGAATGATTGGCGTTGGTGGCGGCATTATTATCGTTCCTGCTCTGGTGTTTTTTTTAGCATTCAGCCAAAAAGAAGCACAAGGCACATCGCTTGGAATATTATTATTACCGGTAGGAATTTTAGGCGTTATTCAATATTACAAACAGGGTCAGATCGATTTGCGTGTTGTATTAATTGTATCGCTGGCATTTTTGGCCGGTAATTATTTCGGCAGCAAATTAGCTTTATCATTACCCGATAAAACGCTTAAGAAAATATTTGCCGTTATATTAATCATTATGGCTATTAAAATCTTTTTTTTCGACAGCAACAAAAAAGAACCGGCACACACGCCTGTTTCTAACAATATTGAAAATTCAAAAACTTAGGTTTGGTAAAATAAACTGCAACCCTATCTTTGCAAAAACCTAAATAAATAGAAATGGAAGAAACACAAAAATCAACCGGAAAATATTGGATCTATTTTATTATTTGGTCTGCGATATTAGTTGCCATGTTGTATTTGCCGCAATTCCGCCAGTTCTTTTGGCTGGCAATGCCGGGAACTGCTACTTCCTTTGCCAAAGCAATGGATATAATTTAAAATAATAATAACTTATAAAAAAGCCATACTTAAAAAGAGGTATGGCTTTTTTATAACTCCAATACTATTTTTCAGCAAGGCAATCATAAATAGTTTATTTTGCAGTATAATTTTTATTTCTTTTCAAATATCTCATCAAGTTTTCTTTCCAAATCCTGAAAAGTTTCTGTCTCATAACCTAAGTAACGTCCAATAATAATACCATTATCATCAATTAATATTTCAACAGGTATCGGCATTAAATTAAATTTTTTCCTAAGTTCATCTTTAAATGTAGCAGCGCTATATACTTCAACTCCTTTTTTGTCTTTTGCTAAAGCTATATCGTCATCAGTA
>DATAMD010000335.1:0-1505 GCA_036260755.1 Chitinophagaceae bacterium
TGCTTGTGAAATTAATTTTTACTTATTTGTTATGATGTGACATGAGTTGAAATTTTATGCAGTCAAATTAATAAAAAAATTTTTTATTTTACATCACCACATTAATCATCTTTCCTTTTACAAAGATTATTTTCTTGGGCGATTTTCCATCGAGCCATTTTTGTACTACTTCGTTCGATAAAATAATTGGTTCAACTTCTTGTTGCGTAATATTAATATCCAAAGAAATGGTGGTACGCAATTTCCCGTTGATGCTTACCGGATATTCTTTGCTTGACTCTGCAACATACTTTGCATTAAATGTTGGGAAAGCCGCATCCAGTATATATCCTGTGTTGCCCAACTGTTTCCATAATTCTGCTGCAACATGCGGCGCATACGGAACCAGCATAATTAATAAAGGTTCTAAAATTTCGCGTTTGCGGCATTTTAAATCGCTTAATTCGTTTACACAAACCATGAATGCGCTTACCGCGGTGTTGAATGAAAAACGTTCGGTATCGTCTTCAATTTTTTTGATGGCTTTGTGCAAAATTTTTAATTCTTCGGCAGTGGCCTTTTCTTCGTTCCAAACCTTGCCTTTTATTTCATCAAAAAAATAAACGCCATAATTTTTTTATAAAACGATGCACACCTTCAATGCCTTTGGTATCCCATGGTTTGCTTTGTTCAACCGGGCCTAAAAACATTTCGTACATGCGGAAAGTATCGGCGCCGTATTTTTCAACTAAATCATTTGGATTAACCGTGTTGAATTTTGATTTAGACATTTTCTCAACTTCACTTCCGCAGATATATTTTCCATCTTCTAAAATAAATTCTGCATTTGCATATTCACCGTTTCGCCATTTTTTAAATTCTTCGATATTTAATTCATAGCCATCAACAAAATTCACATCAACATGAAGTGGAATAATTTTAATGTTCGATTTACCAATTAAACTTAAAGCGGAAGGATAAGACTTGCTAATTAAATTCATCAATTCAAATTCTGTGATTTTTTTATTTAGAAAATCATTAAAATATTTATACGAGATAAATATTTGTTTTGGAAGAGAAATTAGAAAATCAACTCTATACACAAACCTCGAACTTCCTTGTATCATTCCCTGATTTACTAACTTCTTATACGGTTCATCATAACCAATAAAACCTAAGTCGTACAAGGCTTTCGTCCACATGCGGCTGTATAATAAATGCCCCACGGCATGTTCGGTTCCGCCAATATATAAATCAACCTGATTCCAGTAATCG
This sequence comes from Chitinophagaceae bacterium, assembly GCA_036260755.1. Taxonomy (GTDB): domain Bacteria; phylum Bacteroidota; class Bacteroidia; order Chitinophagales; family Chitinophagaceae; genus CAIQDX01. Next base: position 1,255 of record DATAMD010000335.1, read on the forward strand.
CTTACTTTTCTATCGCAAAAAGTTTGTTCGTTATGCGGATCCATGTACCGTAAAAAATACCAACTGCTTCCTGCATAACCGGGCATCGTATTCGTCTCTAATTCCTTCGCCACCCATTCAGGAATATTTGCCAACGGGCCTTCACCTTCGGGGCCGGCGGAATAAGAATCTACTTTGGGCAATAACAAAGGCAATTCGTTTTCGTTTAAAGGAACAGCCACTTTATTTTTCCATTTTATTGGAAATGGTTC
>DATAMD010000339.1:0-2418 GCA_036260755.1 Chitinophagaceae bacterium
CCGCTATTTGTTGTTGTTCTTTTACTCTTTGCAAAATCAAATGAAAAAGAGCCGTATCCTGCGAAGCAGCGCATAGCCATCCGTTTGCAGTAAGCAATGCTGCAAATATTAATTTAAGAATGATGTTTCTTTTTATACTCATTACACTGCAAACATAGCAGTAACATCATATTCTATCAATAAAAAATGTGCAAACAAATTGCTTTGCCTGCACACTAATCTGAGCGTACTTATTACGGTGTTTTATTAAGCCTTATTTTAAAATACTTCTGCTAATAACAATACGTTGCACTTCGCTGGTGCCTTCGTATATCTGTGTAATTTTTGCATCACGCATTAAACGTTCAACATGATATTCTTTTACAAAACCATACCCGCCATGAATCTGCACAGCTTCAACCGTAACCCACATGGCCGTTTCGCTGGCATACACTTTTGCCATAGAACTGCTTAAATCATAACTCACTCCGTTATCTTTTTCCCATGCAGCTTTTAAACATAATAATCTTGCAGCTTCGATGCGGGTTGCCATATCGGCCAACTTAAATTGAATAGCCTGATGTTGCGAAATTTCCTTACCGAAAGCTTTGCGTTGTTTAGAATATTTTAATGCCAGTTCATAAGCGCCACTTGCAATACCTAATGCCTGAGATGCAATGCCAATGCGGCCTCCGGCCAATGTCTTCATGGCAAAAGTAAAACCAAAACCATCGGCTCCTATCCTGTTTTCTTTCGGAACTTTTACATCATTGAATAAAATAGAATGCGTATCGCTTCCGCGAATACCTAATTTATTTTCTTTGGCACCTACCACAACGCCGGGTGTATTTTTTTCAACGATCAACACATTAATTCCTTTGCTTCCTTTTGCTGTATCGGTTTGTGCAATCACCAAATAAACACTTGCCGATGAACCGTTGGTGATCCAGTTTTTTGTTCCGTTCAATGAATAATAATCGCCTTTATCTTCAGCGGTTGTTTTTTGCGAAGTGGCATCGCTGCCAGCTTCAGGCTCACTCAATAAAAATGCACCGATATATAATTCACCGTCTTTTTTTCCCTGCGCCAACGGTGTTAAATATTTTTGTTTTTGTTCTTCGGTACCAAAAGCTTCCAGGCCATAACATACCAAACTATTATTTACACTCATGCAAACACTAACACTCGCATCAATTTTACTGATCTCTTCCATCGCTAAAACATAACTCACTGTATCCATTCCGCTGCCGCCATATTTAGGATCAACCATCATTCCCATAAAACCCAACTCGGCTAATTTTATAATTTGTTCTTTAGGAAATTTTTGATGTTCGTCTCTTTCAATAACACCGGGCAAACATTCATTCACGGCAAAATCGCGTGCCGCTTTCCGGATCATTAAGTGTTCTTCTGATAACTCGAATTGCATAAATTATTTTTTCTGACGCAAAAATAAGCATTGAAAACAAATAACCTAACAATTGTTAGTTGCATAGCGAACTATTTTTTTGTGAGGCAAACTTTTGTATTTCATGGCATCGCCTGTTGCGTCGCACACTTGTACGGTTGGTACATTGCTGAACTTTTTTATTGAACCACAAAGACACAAAGTCACCAAGTAACACAAAGAAAAAACTTAGTGCAACTTTGTGCCTTTGTGGTAAAAAATGTTGACTAAAAGTTATGAACGTTGAAGAGTGCGACGCAACAACAGTTTCATGCTTATTCAAAAGCTCGTCAACAAAAATTAATATTGAAAAAATATTTCGGTGGCACCGTAACCAAAACGGGGATCGTATTGATTGATGAAAGTTTTTACTTCTTTTCTTGTCTTTAAAATATCATGAATTTCATCGCGTAATTTTCCGCTGCCAACACCATGAATAATAATTAATGTTGGTTGGTGATGCGCAACCGCAAGATGATACCATTTTTCGAATTCGTTTAATTGCTGCGATAAGATTTCGAAATTGCTGAGATGCTTCCAGCTATCGGATAATTTTTCGATGTGCAGATCTACAACCGACCGTGCAGGTTCTAAATTTTGATGAATTTTATTTGCTTCGTACACTTTATAACCTTTGGCTGCGAGGCCAGTTAATTCAAATTTATCTTCATATATTTTATCGGGATACACATCAAATAATTTATACGAAATAGTTGGCTCGTTATTTTTTTTCATTTCTTCGATTCGCTGAAAAACCTGTTTGGGCTTAAGTTTCAACGATGTTTCGAAATGCGGCGCTTTCTTTTTTTCGGGATTCATCAAACTAAAATCGAAATGAAAAGAAACATTATCGTTTACTGTTTCGAAAGAAATATCGTGCAAATAAAAATCATGGAATGCAAGAATATCTGTCTGCAACTCGAAAGCGTTTTCGTTTGCAAATTTTTGTGTGTAATGAAACGAATAATTTTTATCGGTACGATTGATGAGAT
>DATAMD010000351.1:0-2479 GCA_036260755.1 Chitinophagaceae bacterium
TTCTCAACTCATCGAAAAAAGAGATCAGGTTGCAAAGAATGCAGGCTTCGAAAATTATCGCGATTATAAGTTTGTTGAATTGGGAAGATTCGATTACAGCAAAGAAGATTGTTATCAATTTCATGAAGCAGTAAAGTTGCATGTATTACCCATCGTTGATAAACTTTATTTAAAGAAAAAAGAAAAATTAGAATTAACAGAATTACGCCCCTGGGATACTGAAGCAGAGCCCGAAGGCATAGAACCATTAAAACCTTTTACCGATGGAAAAGATTTGTACGAAAAATCTGTAAAATGTTTTGAAGAATTAAATCCATTCTTTGCCGATTGTTTAAAAAAGATGAATGAATTAAAACACTTTGACCTGGAAAGCAGGAAAGGCAAGGCTCCCGGCGGATATAACTGTCCGTTGGCCGAAAGCGGTGCGCCTTTTATTTTTATGAATGCAGCCGGGCAAATGAGCGATGTAACAACCATTGTTCACGAAGGCGGCCATGCCGTTCATTCTTTTTTATCGCACAATTTAGAGTTGAGTGCGTTTAAAGAATATCCAATGGAAATTGCTGAAGTGGCAAGCATGAGCATGGAATTATTTTCGATGTATCACTGGAATAGTTTTTTTGAAAATGAAGCAGATTTAAAACGTGCCAAAGAACATCAGCTCGAAAGAACCATTACTATTTTTCCATGGATTGCCATCATCGATAAATTTCAGCATTGGGTGTACGAAAATCCAAAACATACTGTTGATGAAAGAACAGAAATGTGGATGCAAATTTTAAAAGAATTTTCTACCGATGTTATAGATTATACCGGTTTGGATGAGTACCGTAAAATTGGATGGCAACGGCAATTGCATTTATTCGAAGTGCCGTTTTATTATATCGAATATGGCATTGCACAATTAGGCGCCATTGGTTTATGGATGCAATACAAAAAAAATTCGCAGCAAGCTTTGCAGAATTATATTAATGCTTTGAGTTTGGGCGGAACAAAAACTTTACCCGAATTATATGCAGCAGCAGGATTAAAATTTGATCTTTCACCTGCACACATTAAAACATTGATGAAGTTTGTGAATGAAGAAATGGAGAAGTTGTAGTCTCATTTAGGGTTGGTGATAATATATTTTCTTCCAATAAAGCATTTGGGCTAATGTTCAATGCTTGTGCTGCGAGTACCCAAATATCTATTGGGACACGCCAATTATTATTTTCGTAATTACTTAAACTTACACGACTGATGCCAATAGAATCGGCAAAAACTGCTTGTTTAATATTATAGAGCCTTCTGTATTTCTGAATATTTGTACCAATAAACTTATTGGTAGTTACAGGTAGTTGTTTTTTTGAATAGTTGCCTCTTCTTCTATTCATGGTAATCAAAATTATTTATTTATAAAAATAATACTGTAAATTAAAAATAAATATTTAAATTAGTTTATCAAAATAAATTATTTATTCTTTACTTAGTATTTGTAATTAAAGTAGGACATCATACCGTAAAATCACGGCCGTATTTGCAGAAAATAATATGTTAGCTGCATTCCTTTTGGGGTAAACTAATGTGATATATATCATAGCATGTAAAGCAATTATTTAAATAATCTCATTTTAAATGGCATTTATTTCTTTTGATATTATTAACGGGAACTCCTTTACAAAATGTAAACTATTGCTTTACTTTTTGTAAAGCAGAAAATTTCAATTTGTAAGTTTTCATTAAGAAGTTGCACTGTAATTTTTTTTATTACTTAAATCAACCCGTCATGAAGAATTATCTTATAACAACGATTGAGAAGAAAACCAAGTTCGCAATTTTTATCTTTGTGTCAATTACAATAATTTATTCTTGTCACAAAAATGACCTGCCCAGTAGTATAAATTATAAAAGTGATGAATCCTTTTTTAAGAGGAATGATTCATTGTCATATCTCTTTACAAAGATAAATGGTACTGATGCTGACAATAATTTATTTAATAAAATAATTTCTGGTTTAAAAAAATATGATCAAGAAAAACAAATTGTTGAAAGTATTAAAACTAAATTTGGTAAGCCCTTATGGGATATAAGCATTGTTTTGAAAAATACCAATAATTTAAAAACAATAGTTACACCAGTTGTTAATGAACAAAAGTCAGTAACAGCTTTGATTTTCTTTTATCAAAACGATAGCACAAAAACGACATTTAAAATTGTTAATAGGCTATCCACTCAAAATAGACTTCGAACCTATGGGAACAAAGAAGCAACATTATTTACAAAAGCTTCACTTGAAGGGCTCTTTAAAGTGTCTGATAAGAATTTGCAAAATGCAAGTGCAATTTTAATAAGCCAAAACAATCCATTACAACTAAAACCAGTTACTCAAAGTATAACAATAACATGGATTTGCTGGTATTATGTTTGGTATACGGCAGATAATTTTTTTATTTCTAACACGCAATGTAGCTATTCGGTATCTGTGGATTCGATGGAT
>DATAMD010000368.1:0-4132 GCA_036260755.1 Chitinophagaceae bacterium
TACCCATCCTTCATTTCAGGTAAAAAAGATTTATGAAGTACGAGTTGATAAACCTGTTACTAAAAAAGATTTCGAAGCAATATTAACCGGCGTAACCTTAGAAGATGGTTTTGTAAAAGCCGATAATCTGGCTTATGCCGATGCAAAAGATAAAAGTGTTTTGGGTATTGAAATTCACAGCGGCAGAAACAGAATTGTAAGAAGGATTTTTGAACATTTTGGTTATGATGTTAGAAACCTCGACAGGGTTATGTTTGCCAATCTTACCAAGAAAAATGTTGATCGCGGCAAATGGCGGATGTTGCAGGAAAAAGAAGTGCGTTTATTAAAATACATGAACCAAAGTTTTACAAAAATTAAGAAGAACGCTTAAGGATGAAATTGGAAATTATTTTTGAGAACGATGCCTTTGTTGCAGTTAATAAACCCGCCGGATTATTTTCTATTCCCGACCGTTTTGGTAAAGAAATTTCTTTGAAAGATATTTTGAAAGAAAAGTATGGCGAAATATTTACCGTGCATCGTTTAGATAAAGATACCAGTGGTGTTATTGTTTTTGCAAAAAATGAAACCACACACAAACAATTATCACAATTGTTTGAAGGAAGAGATACAGAAAAATTTTATCTCGGTCTGGTATATGGAAATTTAATTTCACCCAAAGGAACTGTTGATGCACCTATCATGGAACATCCGGGAAAACAAGGCATCATGCTTACACACGAAAAAGGAAAACATTCTGTTACCGATTACGAAGTGCTGGAAAGTTTTCGTTTGTACTCGTGGATGCAGTTTCAAATTCATACCGGCCGCACACATCAAATTCGGGTACACATGCAACATATTGGCCACAGCATTGTTTGCGACGATGTGTATGGCGATGGTAAACCTGTTTTACTTTCTTCGATTAAAAAAAGATTTAAATTGTCTAAAGATGCCGAAGAAGAAAGAGCCATTTTATCCCGGTTAGCCTTGCATTCGTGGAAATTAAAATTTACATTAAACAAGGAAACATTTTCGTTAGAAGCCGAGCCACCAAAGGATTTGCGGGCATTGCTGCAACAATTAAAAAAATGGAAAAGTTAAATTAGAATACACAGATTAAATTGATCTTCTCAGATATTTTTTATTCTTTATTTTTTTGTAGCCGGCAACAGAATATCTATTAAACCAAGTTGCGTCGCACACTTGTACTGAAGGAAAGCCTTGAGCTTATAGCTGCGAGCTACGAGTTTTTGCTCGAAGCTCATAGCTCGCTGCTCATAGCTCAAAACGTACAAGTGTGCGACGCAACCACAGCTTCATTGAAATACAAATGCCGGCAACATAAAAAAAAGTCCCGCTAAGAATAGCAGGACGACCAAAAAACAAGTACAACGAAAACCTATAGTGAAAAAATTGTTTCTATTTATTAGGCTGAGGTGTGTAACGCAAATAAGGTTTTATAATTTTTACGCCTTTTGGGAATTTTTGAACTGCATCTTCCGTACTTATAGCAGGAACAACAATCACATCTTCACCTTCTTTCCAGTTGGCCGGCGTTGCCACACTGTAATTGGCGGTTAGTTGCAATGAATCAACCACACGTAAAACTTCATCAAAATTCCGGCCGGTTGATGCAGGATAAGTAATAATTAATTTAACTGTTTTATCGGGACCGATAACTAATAACGAACGAACCGTTGCTGTTGCAGATGCATTGGGATGAATAAAATCGTAAAGGGTAGAAACTTTTCTGTCATCATCGGCAATAATGGGAAAATTAACTGATGTGTGCTGAGTTTCGTTAATATCATTGATCCATCCCGAATGTTTTTCCAATGTATCAACACTCAGTGCCAATACTTTTACATTTCTTTTTTCAAACTCACTTTTCAATAAAGCAGTTTTTCCCAATTCTGTTGTACAAACAGGTGTATAATCTGCCGGATGCGAAAATAAAATTCCCCATGAATTTCCTAAATATTCATAGAAATCAATTTCACCGATAGATGTTTTTGCTTTAAAGTTTGGGGCTGAATCGCCAAGACGTATACTCATTTTATCAGGTTTTATTTTTAAAATAATTTTTCGAAACAAATATATAATTTATCCTACTAAATTAGTAGGATAAAAATAAAGAACATTTTTCTTTAACAACTGTTAAAGGTTTACGAAAAGAGAAAATTATTTTTTGTTGCGTACCGTTCTGGCTTTTTGCAGCGAGTATTTGCCAAACTTATCTTTCACACTGTCGATAGCTTTATATAAATTAGATTTTTTTTCTGCATCATCAAACAAACTACCCTGAACGGCATGATTGGTTAATTCGCTCAAACGTACGCCCAGCAAGCGAATTGGCATCCCCTTCCGGTATAATTTATGAAACAGATCAATGGCAACAGGAATTAATTCATCATCTCTCAAAGTATAATCGATTGTTGTTTGCCGCGATGTTGTTTCAAAATCAGGGTAACGGATTTTTACGGCAACACAACCGGCAAGCTTTTCATCTTTGCGTAATTCGTAAGCAATTTTTTCAGTCATGCGCACCAGTTCACTCAGCAAAAAATCAATATCAGTTTTATTTTCTTCAAAAGTATTTTCGGTAGAAATAGATTTTGCTTCATGATATTGATGCACTTCACCAAAATGTAAACCTTGTGCTTTTTGATACAGATCAGTTCCCCACTTTCCTAACTTTTTTTCTAATTCGGGTTCCGTTTTTTTTAAAATATCACCAATCAAAAAAATATCCATCGATTTTAAAACAGCAAAAGTTTGTTCGCCAACACCCGAAAATTTATTTACCGGTAATGGTGCTAAAAATTCTTTTTCCATTCCGGGCTGCACAAATAAATAACCATTTGGTTTTGCTTCATCGGTTGCAATCTTTGCAATCATTTTATTAGTTGCCAATCCAAACGAAATGGGTAATTTAGTTTCATCAATAATTTTATTTCGCAGATCGATAGTCCATTTATACGGATCAAAATATTTATCCATGCCGGTCAAATCAATATAAAATTCATCAATGCTTGCTTTCTCGAACAACGGTGCTTGCGATGCAATAATATCTGTAACCCAGCGGCTGTAACGGCTGTACTCGCCTCTTGCAGCATTGGTTACAATGGCGTGCGGACAAAGCTGCATAGCTTTCTTCATGGGCATTGCACTATGCACACCAAATTTTCTGGCTTCGTAACTGCAAGTGGTAACAACGCCGCGTTCTTTGCTGCCTCCAACAATTACAGCTTTGCCTTTCAGCGACGGGTCGCTTAACACGGCAACATTTACAAAAAAACTATCAAGGTCTAAGTGAGCAATATATCGTTGCGGTTTAGTCATGCAACTTCTAAATTAGCGAAGATTTTTTTGGTAACAGGCTTTGGTATTTCAATAAAGCTGTGGTTGCGTCGCACACTTGTACTTTCTGTTCAATGTTCAGCATTTCATTTCAACACTTTCAATATTTCATTATCAATTCTTTTTGGTTTGAAAGTTTTTTTGTCCAACAAAACCCAAACACTTTTTGCAGAAATAATTTTTTTGTTGTCCGATTTCCTGATAAGCTCATAATGCCTGTCCCAGCTCGCTGCATTGTAATCGCCTGTCCATGTTCTCATCATCAATTCATCATTTAAAAATGCCTGAGAGAGATAATCAATTTCGTGGCGGCGTGCAACCCACAAAATTTTTTCGTCTAATTCGGGCGATACAAAACTTGTCCAGTGTTTCGTGGCAATATCCTGCATCCATTGCACATACACCACATTGTTAACATGCCGCAGTGCATCTAAATGTTGCGGCAAAACGGTAAATGAAAATTCAAAAATATTTTTCATCGGTAAATTTCTAATAAGCCATCGGGCAACACAACATGCACTTCTTTTTTCTTTCGGTCAATCTTTTGCAATGTTTCTTTGTGCAAAGGAATTAATGCTTCGTTGCCGTTTAAAGTTATGCGCAATAAAACCTGATGCGGTTGTTCGATCACTTCTTCAACCGGCCCTAAATTTTCGCTTTCATTAATTATCGAATAGCCCAAAAGTGCTATGGGCGCTGATTTCCCGGCTATCTTTCTAAAATCATCTTCCAATAACCAAACATTTTTTTGTACCAGCCGATGAGCCGATTCTTTAGTTTTAATTCC
>DATAMD010000372.1:0-2018 GCA_036260755.1 Chitinophagaceae bacterium
TGAATACATTCAAAAAAAATCAAGGATATTTAAAAATCCCGTGTTCTGGATTTTATTGATCGGCGGAATTTTATTCGATCTGATGCATGTTACTTTCTTTGGAAATTTATTTATTCTTTTTGCAGCATTAATGTTGCTTAACAGATATTTATTGGATGATGCCATTCATTATTTTCAGCATCATGGATTGCCATGGATCATGAACCATTACGAAAGTTTATTGCGATGGGCATTAAAAGGATGGCGGCCTGTTCATTTATTATTAGCAACTTTTGGTTTGCTGATTATGTCTTTTATATTTTTTGGTGCCAGAAAAGTTCCGGTAGTATTTTTTCCGAAAGGCGATCCTAATTTTATTTATGTGTATTTAAAATTACCCGTTGGTACTTCGGTAGATTATACCGATTCTGTAACTCATGTTATCGAACATCGTGTAAATAAAGTATTACATATCGACAACGATAAAAATATTACCAATCCTGTTGTTGAAAGTATCATCACCAATATTGCCGTGGGTGCAAACGATCCAACAAGCGGCGACAGAAGTACACGCAGCGAATTAGGAAGGATTCAGATTTCTTTTGTTGAATTCGAAAAACGTAATGGCGTTCAAACCGGAGTTTATTTAGATTCGATTCGTAATGCAGTGAAAGGTATTCCCGGCGCAGAGATCAGTGTGGATCAGGAAAAGAACGGCCCTCCAACCGATCCTCCTGTTAATATCGAGATTGCCAGCGAAGAGTTTGATGATTTAATTAAAACAGCCGTGGGTTTAAAAAATTATTTAGACTCGATTCAGGTGCCCGGTGTTGAAGAATTAAAAATGGATATCGATTTAACCAATCCCGAAATTAGTTTAACTGTTGATAGGCAACGTGCATTAATCGAAGGCGTTTCATCGGCACAAATCGGCCTGCAAATCAGAACTGCATTGTTTGGTAAAGAAGCAGGAAAAATAAAAGATGGTAAAGACGAATATAAAATCCAAATCCGCAATAATACTTTACAAAGAAAAAGTTTGATCGATCTGTTAAACATGAATGTTGTATTTAGAGATATGGCAGGAGGCGGCGCAGTAAAACATATTCCAATCAGCAATCTGGTAAAAGTAGATTACACCAGTACTTTAGGAAGTGTAAAACGTAAAAATCAAAAACGTGTTATCACACTTCGCAGTAATGTTTTATCGGGCTTCACACCAACATCGGTAAACCTTGTTATTAAAGAACACTTAGATAATTTTAAAAAGAAACCCGATAATGTTACCATCAAACAAACAGGCGAAGGCGAGCAACAGGCCGAAACAGGCGCATTCCTTGGCAAAGCTTTGGTAATTGCATTGGTGTTAATTTTATTTATCCTCGTATTACAATTTAATTCGGTAAGTAAAGCCGTAATTATTTTAACCGAAATTGTTTTCAGCATCATTGGTGTGTTGTTTGGTTTTGCATTAACAAAAATGGAAGTGTCGGTAGTTATGACGGGCATTGGTATTGTTGGATTGGCAGGCATTGTTGTGAAGAACGGAATTTTAGTGATTGAATTTGCAGATGAATTGCGTGCAAGAGGAATGAAGACAAGAGAAGCCGTGATACAAGCCGGTAAAACACGTATCATCCCTGTATTGTTAACTGCACTGGCAGCAATACTTGCATTGATTCCGTTGGCAGTTGGATTTAATATTGATTTTGTAAAAATGTTCTCCGAATTAAATCCGCATATTTATATTGGTGGCGATAGTGCAAGGTTCTGGAAGCCTTTATCGTGGACCATCATCTTTGGTTTATCGTTCGCATTTTTTATGACGCTGGTAATTGTACCAAGCATGTATTTAATTGCCGAAAGATTAAGAAGGCCTATGCGTAATATGTTTGGCGGCAAATGGATCAGCATGTTGGGAATTCCGCCATTAACCATTTTATTTTTACCGCTGATGGTTGCAGCATTGGTTCGCCATCGTATTCATAGAAAAAGAAGAGCAAATAAATTAATCGGCCAAAAAGTAAATGATGCATTCA
>DATAMD010000374.1:0-6970 GCA_036260755.1 Chitinophagaceae bacterium
TGAAGAATTAGATGAGTTTCGTAAAGAAAATTACCGTGTCAATCATTCGCTTTCTGCAACGCTCAAAAAACTATATTGCGAGCAGCATTATAAAAAAGCAAAAGAAGAAAGAAAAACCGAACAGTTTAAATTAAAATCCATTAACAGGTTCTATTTGTATTTTTCGGGAAAACATAGAAATGATTTTTGGAAAGAAAAAGGTGCAACAGAGATAAATAAAATTTTATGTGCAATTCAATCTGAAATAGATGCCTTCCAACAAAAAAAATCAATAATAACAGAACCGGCAGAACAGGATGCAGATGAAAAAGAACAACTGCTGCAAAAAGGATTACACCACATGCCTGATCGGGAAAAATACCATAATGAAATTGTTCCGCATCTTCCTGAAACAGTAAAAAAAGCACTTCTTTTTTACAGGATGGCATTTATCGCATCAGCGTTAATAGTTTTTGGTTTCCTGGTTTATTATTCAACAATCTTGCAGCCAAGAATCAATGATGCCCAACAAACAATATCTGCTTTTCAGAAAAAAATAACACGTACCCCCGCAAAAGCCGGCGAAGTACCCGGTTTAATTGGAACATGGTATAGTTATAACCGCACACCCGAAGCCAACGACGAGAACAGGCGTAAAGGTGCCATATTCAGAGGGATTGAATGGAAAATTAATTCCGACAAAAACGGCAACCTTGTATTTTCACGGCCTACTTCTATTAATGAAAATGAGGGCTGGATTGAACTTATAAATATGCAGATAAATTTTTTTATGAATGTTCACCCAAAGTTTGGCGATAAAAACAGTGAACAAAATTTTGGATTCAGGCATTTTATCTGCAAACCAAATAAGGTAGATTTAAATAAGGCTGATACACTTTGGTGTGTTTGCACATCTTTTGTTCATAAGGATGGAAGGTTGGATGATCCTTTAGCCAGCCGGGAAATAATGATCCGAAAAAAAGAAGGGCAGGTGTACCCATCTGATTTAATTTTCGCCGACAGTATGCCGGAAGCATTAAAAATATTATTACCTCAAGAGAAAAGTTACTTGAAACTGAAACCGTAGTGCGTTAAACCATTAATTAAAAATGTGCTTCAATAAATTTTACATCGAAGTTATTTGCCTGTAAGTGTTTGTTCAATGATGACAGGAAAATATTGATGTTCTAATTGATGGATCCTCTGAGCTAACGTGTCGGGTGTATCGGTTTCAAGAACAGGGCATGTTATCTGAAAAATTGTTTTACCATGATCGTATTTTTCATCAACATAATGAATAGTAATACCGCTTTCTTTTTCTTTTGAATTGATAACAGCTTCGTGTACAAAATGCCCGTACATTCCTTTGCCGCCGTATTTGGGTAATAACGCAGGATGAATATTTATAATTTTATTTGGATACGCGGCAATTAATGCCGATGGGATTTTCCATAAGAATCCTGCCAATACAATAAAATTAATTTGTGCAGCATATAGTTCGTTTAAATAAGCATCGCCTCTAAAAAATCTTTCTTTGTCAATAATCAAACCCGGTATCCCGGATTCTTTTGCGATTTGCAAAACACCTGCATCGGCTTTGTTGGAAACAACCAATGCAATTTTTACGGAATTGTTATGTGTAAAATGATGAATGATCTTTCTTGCATTTGTTCCTGTTCCCGAAGCGAAAATGGCAATATTAAATTTATGTTTCAACGGATTAATTTTTTAAGATTAACATTTTTGTTGCAAATAAATATTATTTAAAGATGAATTAAAAGCCTCATTTAAAAGTATTCATTAAAACAGCGTCTTATAGTGCAAATTAGCATACAAAACAATGATAAAAAACAGCCGCAATTTCAACAAGTGCTTAAAAGTCAAGCCAGATATGGCTAAAAAAAATTTTTTCACATTGAATTATTATGGAAGTACTCCCCTATTTTTGCAACCGTTCATGGTATTATTTTCTTCACTAAGAACAATTAGATAATAGATTGTGATATGATATCTCACAGAAGTATAACCAAAACAATATTACTCAGTACAATTATTTTTCTGAGTTTTTCTTTCAGTAATAACGCGAAGGCACAAGATGGTAAAGCGCTCTTTTCTCAAAACTGCGCCGCTTGTCACGCTATCGATAAAAGGCTTACAGGACCTGCATTAGCGGGTGTTCAGGACAGATGGCCCGACCAGAAAAAATTGTATTCGTGGATCAAGAACAATCAGGCTTTCCTGAAAACTGGAGATGCCTACGCCAACAACCTGTACAATGAATTCGGCAAGGTTCCTATGAATCTTTTTCCTAATCTTACAGACGCGGAGATTGGTGCTATCTTAAAATATATTAAAGACTGGAAGCCGGCCGCTGCTCCAGTTGCTGCCGCAAATGCTCCTGCACCCGAAGGCGACAGTACTTTATTATTCGGCATACTTACTTTAATACTTGCCATCGTAGCATTTACACTAATGCAGGTGAACAGTAATTTAAGAAAATTATCGGCCGACAAGGAAGGCGAAGCATATCCCGAACCTGTTCCTTTCTGGAAGAACAAGGCTTATATCGCGTTTGTAACCGTTATTCTTTTTTTAGTAGGCGGTTATTATACAACTAAAGGTGCAATTGGATTAGGCCGCAATAAAAATTATCAACCCGAACAACCAATTTTTTATTCTCATAAGGTACATGCAGGTATCAATCAGGTAAACTGTTTGTATTGTCACGGCGGTGCACAGGACAGTAAGCACGCAAGCATCCCTTCGTTAAATGTTTGTATGAATTGCCACATGGCAATCAATGAATATAAAGGGCCTAAATTTTATACCGAAGAAGGTGTAGAAGTTAATGGTACTGCGCAAATTCAGAAATTGTACGAATACGCAGGATTTACTCCTGGCCAGCCCTGGGATCAATCTAAAGCCAAACCGATTGAATGGGTAAAAATTCAAAATCTTCCCGATCACGTTTACTTTAATCACTCACAACATATTAAAGCAGGTAAAGTGCAATGCCAAACATGTCACGGCGAAATTACCAACATGGATGAAGTAAAACAGTTTGCCGATTTAAGCATGGGTTGGTGTATTAACTGTCACAGGCAAACACAGGTGCAGTTTAAAGACAATGGTTTCTACAGCATTTTTGAAAAATATCATGAAGATATAAAGAATGGAAAAATAGACAGCACAAAAGGTGTTACTGTAGAAATGATTGGCGGAACTGAATGTCAAAGATGTCACTATTAATTTAAATTGAAAATTGCTGTTAATCAGGCAATCAATCAACATAAACTATGAGCGAGAAAAAGTATTGGCAAAGTTTTGGGGAATTAAATAATTCTGAAGCTTATCAGCAATCAGCTAAAGATGAATTTGCAGAAGAATTACCCGTAGAAGCAAACGATAAAAGTTTTCTGGAATCGGCAACTCCGAGAAGAGACTTTTTAAAATATTTGGGTTTCAGTACAGCAGCAGCAGCAATGGCCGCCAGTTGCGAAACGCCTGTTAAAAAAGCAATTCCTTTTGTAAATAAACCCGAAGATATTGTTCCGGGTGTTGCCAATTATTATGCTACAACTTTTGTGCAGGATGGCGATGCGGTAAGCGTTTTAGCGAAAGTGAGAGATGGCCGCCCTATTAAAATTGAAGGGAATGAATTAAGCCCGGTTACCGGTGGCGGTACATCGGCAAGGGTGCAGGCTTCTGTGTTGGATTTATACGATACTGCAAGATTGCGTTTCCCTTTAATTGATGGTAAAGAAGTAACATTCGAAGCAATTGATAAAGCGGTTGGTGAAGCTGTTACAGGAAAACAAATTGTTTTTCTTACTAATACAATTTCATCTCCTTCATCAAAAGAAGTAATCAATCAATTCTTATCAAAATATCCCGGCAGTAAACATATTGTGCATGATGCCGTTTCGTACAGCGGTATTTTATTAGCCAACGAATCAACATTCGGAAAAAAAGTTATTCCTTCTTATCGGTTCGATAATGCAAAAGTAATTGTGAGCCTGGGTGCCGATTTCTTAGGTACATGGATAAGCCCGATTGAATTTGCAAAACAATATGCCAAAGGGAAAAAGATAAATGAAAAGAAACCTGAAATGAGCAAGCACATTCATTTCGAAAGTGTAGCAAGTTTAACAGGTTCTAATGCCGATGAAAGGTATTTACACCGCCCTTCCGAAGCAGGCGCTGTTGCATTGGGTTTATTAAATGCAATAAACGGTCAGGCTGTTTCTGTTAGCGATGCGAAGCTGAAAGGCCAGATAGAAAAAACTGCAAAAATATTAGCTGCAAATAAAGGTGAGGCATTGGTTGTTAGCGGAAGTAATGATGTGAATGTGCAGATTGTGGTGAATGCAATTAATGAAGCATTGCAATCAAACGGTAAAACAATTGATTGGTCGGCAACATATAATACTCGTTTGGGAATTGATGCTGATTTTGCAAAATTGGTTGATGACATGAATGCCGGAAATGTTGCATCATTATTTATTCTTGGTGCAAATCCTGCATACACATGGTATGATGCAGATAAATTTAAAACTGGATTAAAGAAAGTTGGTGTAACGGTTTCATTCAATCCAAAAAATGATGAAACAACACAGCTTTGTAAATATGTAATCCCCGATCATCATTATTTGGAAAGTTGGGGTGATGCAGAAGCAAAGACAGGATATTTTTCTTTTCTTCAACCAACCATCGCACCGTTATTTAAAACACGCCAGTGGCAGGATAGTTTATTGAAATGGAGCGGCTCAACTTCAGATTATGTAACATACTTAAAAACATTTTGGGGAAATAAAGTTGGTGGTGAAAATGGATGGAATAAAGTATTGCAGGATGGTGTAATTAATCAAGCTCCGCCAATGATTACTTTAGTTCCAAGTTATAATAACAGTGCAGTTGCTGTAGCCATTGCTGCCATTGGTTCTGTAAAGAAAGGCGGCAAGATTGAATTAGTTTTATATGAAAAAATTTCAGTTGGTGTAAATGGTGCATCTAATCCCTGGTTACAAGAATTACCCGATCCGGTTACCAGAGCAACATGGGATAATTATGTTATTGTTTCTCCTGCATTGGCAAAAACATTATTGGAGATTGATTTAACTAATAACGGCCAGGCCGATGCTTACGAAGTTAAGCCTCCGAAGAAAGTTGTAAAAGTTACAGTAAATGGAAAATCTGTTTCATTGCCTGCATTAATTATTCCGGGTACAGAAGCAAATACAATTGCCATTGCTGTTGGTTATGGCCGTGCAAAAGAAATTGGTAAGGCAGCAGAAGAAGTTGGTAAAAATGTTTTTGGTTTTGCAAGCTTAAACGGAAGCACCATTAATTTTTCTAATGCTGATGTTACTGTTGAAAAAACAGATGATTTATATGAAGTTGCCTTAACACAAACTCATGGTCAATATAATACCTCACAAGGTAACCGTACTGAAATAATGAAGGAATTAACTTTGGCCGACTTTAAAAAATCGCCGAACGATATTCTTGAAGACAGAGAAAAAGAATTAGCTCCTTATGGCGGATTAAAAGATTTTGAAAAGAACGGAACTATTTATCCGTATTATGATAAACCGGGTATTCATTGGGGAATGAGTGTTGATTTAAACACTTGTACCGGTTGTGCAGCCTGCGTTGTAGCCTGCCATGCAGAAAATAATGTTGCTGTTGTTGGTAAGCCCGAAGTATTACGTTTTCATGATATGCACTGGTTGCGAATCGATCGTTATTATACCGGCGATTTAGAAAATCCAAAAGTGGTTTTTCAGCCAATGATGTGCCAGCATTGTGATAATGCACCATGCGAAAATGTTTGCCCGGTTGCTGCAACAAACCACAGCAGTGAAGGATTAAACCAAATGACCTATAACCGTTGTATCGGTACAAGATATTGTGCAAACAACTGTCCGTATAAAGTGCGTCGTTTTAACTGGGCCGATTATACCGGTTCGGATAGTTTTCCTGATAATCAGGTTGGAATTGTGAACGATGTTGTGTTGAATATGAATGATGATTTAACACGCATGGTATTAAACCCTGATGTTACTGTTCGTTCTCGTGGTGTGATAGAAAAATGTTCTTTCTGCGTTCAGCGTTTACAGGAAGGAAAACTAAAAGCCAAGAAAGAAAGCAGGCCATTGGAAGATAAGGATATTAAAACTGCTTGTCAGCAATCTTGTCCAACCGATGCCATTGTTTTTGGTAATATAAATAATAAGCATAGTGCTATTACCTTGGCAAGAACAGACAATGCTTTGCGCACTTTTTATTCGTTAGAACAATTGCATATTATGCCGAACGTAAATTATCTGGCAAAGGTTAGAAACCTTGATGCGGAAGAAAAAGACGAATGGTTGCAACCCGAAAAGAAAGAAGATAAAAAAGCGTAAGCTGCCGGGCAGAGATAAAATGTTGAAGTGTGCGACGCAACTGCAGTTGAATAAAGAACAGAAAGTTGACTAACAAAAAATAAAATATTTCAACCGGATAAAACCGGTTTTAAATAAGCAAACCAGATGCATTTAAAGTACGAATCACAGCTAAGAGAACCGTTGGTGTATGGTACAAAAACCTATCACAATGTAACGGAAGATATTGTTCGCCCTATCGAAGCTAAGCCAAGTAAACTTTGGTATGTTGGCTTTTACATTGCAGTAGCATTATTATTATTTGGTATTTATTCCATTTACAGAGATGTTACTTATGGTATTGGCCAGTGGAACTTAAATAAAACAATTGGATGGGGTTGGGATATCACCAACTTTGTGTGGTGGGTAGGTATTGGTCATGCCGGAACATTAATTTCTGCGATCTTATTATTATTCCGCCAGGGATGGAGAACAGGTGTTAACCGTGCTGCTGAAGCGATGACAATTTTTGCGGTAATGTGTGCCGGACAATTTCCTATCTGGCACATGGGTCGTGTGTGGATGGCGTTCTTCGTATTACCTTATGCAAATACACGTGGCCCGTT
>DATAMD010000322.1:0-3642 GCA_036260755.1 Chitinophagaceae bacterium
ATCAGCGAAGTGGCGGGTTGGTTTAATGTTACTGTTTCGCAAATAAGGTTTTGGGAAAACGAATTTGATATTTTAGAACCACGTAAAAACAGAAAAGGCGATCGGCTGTTTCGGGTGGAAGACATTAAAAACCTGCAGCTCATTTATTATTTATTGCGCAACCGAAAGTTCAGCATTGAGGGCGCCAAAGAATATATAAAAGCCAATAAGAACAAAGCGGAGCTTCATTTACAGCTTGCCGAGTCTTTAACAAAATTCAAACTGTTTTTATTGGAATTGAAAGCTAATTTATCTTAATGATTTTTTCTTCACTCAATCGATCTTAATTATGAGGCGAATATTTTTTTTGTTTTTTATCATCGCATTTGTTTCCTGTTCATCATTACATAAACTTTCGAGAATTAATTATTCGATAGTGCCCGATGACAGAGCAAAAATTTTAAAAGGAATTATCAATCGTTCAATCATCGAGAACGATACTTCATTTGCTTGGTTTAAAGAAAATATGAAATGGGGACAAGTTGATGAAGCTGCCGTTGATGCTTTTAAACAACATGCCAATCAATTTAAATTAATTGTTTTTGGCGGCACCTGGTGCGAAGACACGCAAAATGTTTTGCCTAAATTTTACAGATTGATAGATAAAAGTAATTATCCCGAAAAAAATATTGCGTTGATAGGTGTTGACAGAAAAAAACAAACCATCAATAATCTCAGCAAAAAATATAACATCACGAATGTGCCAACTATTATTGTTGTAAGTAAAGGAAAAGAGATTGGGCGTGTTGTGGAATATGGAAAATCGGGATCGGTTGAAAAAGATTTGATTGAGATTGTGCAAACAATTAAATAAAAGTTTTATTACACGAATTGTAACTGATTTTGTTTTTTTAGTTTTTGTTTTGAACAGTTACATCCACACTTTTTGCTGCTAAATCAATTTTATTTTTCTCGAGCAATGCAATTACAGTCAAATTAATTTCTTCGCGAAGTGCAATAAAATCATCAAATGTTTGCGGCATGATGGTAAAATAATCAACTGCAACAACGTGTGCATTTTTCCCGGTATCCTGTAAATAAACAAAAGAGTTGGTTATATTTTTTTGTTGTTTCAGCAACTCTTTAATCTGGGTTGACACAGATTTTAATTGTTCGGCAGATGCAGTTAAACTTAGCTCCAAACGCAGTTCCACCTTGCGTTCTGTGCGAAGTGTAATATTATCGATAATGGTATCAACCATTTGTTTATTGGGAACAGAGATATATGTTTTTTGTTCGGTGCGGATGCGTGTGCTTCTTAATCCTATCTTCTCAATTACGCCGGTAAAATTTTGCACTTTAACCAGATCGCCTGTAATAAATGGCTTATCAAAAAAAATAATAAACGATGCAATTAAATTTTCTAAACTTTCTCTTGTTGCCAAAGCCAGTGCAGCGCCAACAATACTTAATCCGGTTAAAAGATTGCCGATATCTTTATTAAAGGCAAACCGCAGTATCAGCAAAAATCCAATGGTGATAAGGATAACTTTAAAAAAATCTTTAAAGAAAACAATCAGTTGGTTATCGATCTTATCGTTGTTTTGGCTCGCCCTCTCTTCTAATATCTGCGCAATAAATTCAATGATATGGATGCACAACCGTATAAAAAAAATGATAATGATAATGGTACCTATACCGCTTACAATATCTTCGGTATTAAGATGTTTGTGATAAAATTTTATTTTAAGAACTTCAGGAAAAGTTAAACGATCCAATGCCGTGTACGCAATAAAAACAATTAAAAATCTTTCGATGGGTTTAACAACAAAATTCAGGAATGCTATTTTTTTTTGCGATATATTTTCGTTGGTTATAAACCCCAGTAATTTACCTGCCAAAAACCTTGAGATCAATCTTTTAATAATTACCATCAGCAAAACAGTACCAACAACCAGCAGATATGCTTCAACGGTATTATCTAAAAAAGTATATTTTAAAATTTCTTTCATCTTAAAAAATTATTCTTCCCATTTTTTTAATTCAACAGCTTGCCCGTCAAAAGTGGCATAAGTAAAATTATTTATCCAATCGCCTAAATTAATGTAGCGGCTGTCTTCATTCAAAGCAAAATCAATCGGATAATGCCTGTGGCCAAAAATAAAATAATCGAAATGTTCTTTTTGTAAAATCTGTTTGCAATAAACAATTAACCATTCGCCGTTTTCACCTAAAAAATATGCATCGCTTGTGCCGGTTTTTTCCCTGCTTTTCCGGCTGAAATAATTTGCCAAACCCAATCCCCATGTGGGATGCAACTGACCAAACAACCACTGGCATAATTTATTCCTGAATATTTTTTTAATAAATTTATAGCCATGATCGCCGGGGCCCAAACCATCGCCATGACCAATATAAAATTTTTTATCCTCCCATTCAAACGTTTGCGGTTCGAAATAAACCGGGATATTTAATTCCTGCTGAAAATAATTTTTCATCCACATATCATGATTACCAACAAAAAAATATATGGGCAATCCCTTATCGGTTAATTCGGCCAGCTTTCCTAACAAACGCACATAACCTTTCGGCACAACTTTTTTATACTCGTACCAAAAATCAAAAATATCACCCACAATAAAAATGGCCGATGCGGTGTATTGAATGCGGTCTAAAAATTCAACAATTTTTTTTTCGCGTATCAAACTGCTTTTTGCATCGGGTGCGCCAAGATGAAAATCGGAAAGAAAATAAATTTTATTATCGATGCTAATATTCATTTCTGTTCATCATTTATTTTTTTTGATGCAAATATTCCAGCATATCGCCGCTTGCAATAATTTGTTTCCCTTCCACCGGTCCGGCAAACCAATAAATCCAGCCCTGTTCGGTTTTATCGTTTATATAAACCGTTACCAATTCTCTTTTATATAAAGCCTGTTCGCCAATCTCAACATTCAATCCTTCGTAATCGTCCAGCTGTGCCAATGCCCAAACAAATTCTTCTTCATCTTTAATTTCATATAATTCGCCAACAACAAAATTATTTTCAACGGTTGCAACGGCAGCAGGATACTCGCCCATATCGTACAAACTGCCTTTCACTTTTGCATCGCCCAAAAAATTAAAATAACGGCTTATATAACCGTAAGCCGCGCTGCGAAAACCACTCCGCAGCGAACCATAGACAAATAATTTAGTAACAGATTTCATAACGGCGATAAAGATAAATGGAATATTGTTATTATTGGTTGCTGTAAACTTATTTTGTACTAAGCTTTCGGATATAAATCAGGCTGCCGTTGCGTCGCACTCTTCAACGCTTTGTTCTTTACTGAACTGTTTTATCGGCCTGCATTTGCAATTTCGTTCGGCAGGTTACAGATTTATACTCTGCATAAACTACGGTTGGTAAACAAAAAATAATAACTTCATTAACAGGTATTATAATTTTTAATGAGGTAACGTAAGCTTTATTTTTTCGGCGCATCAATTCAAATAATTAAACCAGGGCAAACTTTGCTGAAAAAAAGATTGTCGTTAAAAAATGCTGACATACATCAAACAGAACAATAATAATGAACACATACACAGCACTCGTAATTCTTATCTGCACTTCAGCAATCTTTGCTTATATCAATCAGCGATTTTTTAAATTGCCTT
>DATAMD010000385.1:0-33624 GCA_036260755.1 Chitinophagaceae bacterium
AAAAATTACAACCATTGAAGGATTGGCAAACGGAAATCAGTTGCACCCTATGCAGGAAGCTTTTATTAAACACGATGCAATGCAGTGCGGGTACTGCACTCCGGGGCAAATCATGTCGGCCGTTGGATGTATCAGAGAAGGGCAAGCCGATACAAGAGAAAATATAAAAGATTTTATGGAAGGAAATATTTGCCGCTGCGGTTCGTACCAAAATATTATTGATGCCATTGTTGATGTAAAAAAATCAGGGAAAATTATATAACAATTTAATTTTTATTGTATGTCTGATTTAAATAATTTTTTTAAGATAACTGCTGATGATGACCGTGCAGATGGTTTCGAAAAAGTTACAGGAAAAGCAAAATATACTGCCGAACATCAAATACCAAATCTTGCTTATGGTTTATTTGTTTGCAGCACCATCGCAAAAGGAGCGATTAAAAATTTAGATGATTCGCTTGCTTTGAAAGCCAGTGGTGTATTGGATGTTATTTCATATAAAAATTGTCCAAACATTCCGGGCTACAATTCGTTAGCGGCCGATAATAAAAAAAATAATTTCGAGTGGAGAGGATTAAAAGTTTTGAATGATAATAAAGTTTGGTTCTTTGGTCAACCCATTGCATTAATTGTTGCCGATAGTTTCGAAAATGCAACCGATGCTGTGAAGCTGGTGAAAGCCGATTATGAGAAAGAAAATTTTGAAACAGATTTTAATAAAGCAAGATTGGATGAATCGAAATTAAAACCTGCGGGCACTTACAAAAGAGGAAATGATAAAGCGTATAAAACTGCTCCCGTTTTTATTGAAGCAGAATATACAACACCAATCGAAGTGCACAATCCAATGGAAATGCACGCCACCATTGCTGTTTGGGATGGCGATGATAAATTAATATTGTACGATAAAACACAAGGGCCAAAAAGTACGCAATCAACCATTGCAAGAACTTTTGGTTTGCCCGAAAAAAATGTTCGGGTAATTACCGAATATGTTGGCGGTGCTTTTGGAAATGGTTTGCGCAGTTGGCTGCACGTACCCGCAGCATGTATTGCAGCAAAAAAATTAAACAGGCCGGTAAAAGTTTTATTAACAAGGCCGCAAATGTTTTCATTGGTTGGTTATCGTCCGCAATCGTGGCAAAAAATTGGCATTGGTGCCGATACTTCGGGAAAATTAATTGGCATTTCGCATACTGCCATCAGCAACACATCGCGTTACGAAGATTACAGAGAAGGTATTGTTGATGCTTCGAGATTTTTATATGCCTGCGAAAATGTTGATACCGATTATAAAATTTTACCGCTCGATTTAAGTACACCAACATGGATGCGCGGTCCGGGAGAAGTTACCGGATGTTATGCACTGGAATGTGCGTTGGATGAACTTTCGTATAAATTAAAAATAGATCCTGTTGAATTAAGAATTAAAAACTTTACCGACATCAATCCCGAAAATAAATTGCCCTGGTCGGCAAAAAATTTGAAGGAATGTTATGATGCCGGTAAAGAAAAAATAGGATGGAAAAATCGTTCGCCAATTCCCGGAAAATTAAAAGAGAAAGGTATGCTGGTTGGTTACGGAATGGGTGGCGGCGTGTTTGGCGCAGGAAAAGGTAATGCAAGTGTAAAAGCAATTTTAAAAGCCGATGGCAATTTAATTTTACAAAGTTCCGTAAGCGATATGGGGCCAGGCACAACAACAGCAA
Source organism: Chitinophagaceae bacterium (assembly GCA_036260755.1). GTDB lineage: Bacteria > Bacteroidota > Bacteroidia > Chitinophagales > Chitinophagaceae > CAIQDX01. Next base: position 1,710 of record DATAMD010000385.1, read on the forward strand.
TGACAAAAATTGCAGCCGATGCCATGCAAATGCCCATTGCAAAAATTAAATTTATGTTGGGTGATTCTGATCTTCCGCCGGGGCCAACGCAAGGTGGATCAACCACCACATCAACTTTGGGTTCGGCTGTTCATTTGGTTTGCGAATCGTTGAAACAAAATTTAAAAGAATTAACTGTTCAAAATATTCCTTCATTTAAAAATTATGCTGCATCTGATCTTGATGTGAAAAATGAAAATATTTTTTCAACAAAAGAAAATAATATCAGCATTTCCATTGCTGAGTTGATGAAGTCTGTTGAAAAAAATTCAATCGAAATAATAAAAGAATCTGCCGGCAATTATGGACAGCCAAGAAAATATGCTACTAATTCTTTTTCTGTTCATTTTGTAAAAGTTCATGTGCATCCTACAACCGGTGCTATTCAATTGCAGCATGTTGTAACTACAGGCGATGCAGGAAAAATAATCAGCGAAAATACGGCAAGAAGCCAAATGCTTGGTGGTGCTGTTGGCGGAATTGGAATGGCATTAAAAGAAGAATTAAAGATTGATCATCAAACAGGCGAAATTATGAATGCAAGTTTTGGAAGATACCATGTTCCGTTGCATACCGATATTCCGCTCATTGATGTTTGGTTTGTAAATAAACCCGATCTGTATGTGAATGAAATCGGCGCAAAAGGTGTTGGCGAAATTGCATTAATTGGTTTTGCAGCAGCGGTTGCCAATGCAGTTTATAATGCCACCGGGAAACGTGTGAGGGATTTACCCATCACTTCTGCTAAACTTGGATTTAAAAATGCGTAACTAAAAATTTAATTCGTTTGCTTTTTATTACGCATAACTTTTCGAGAACCAGTTGTTGATTATTTCATCATCACCAGATGAAATATTTTTAAACACAAATTCATTGGTGTCGGGATTATATACATAATCTTTTTGCCAGTCGGCAAAGTTTTTCGCTGTTTCTTCAATGGCATCCATCATAAAATCAACTTCATCATCGGTCATGGTTGGATGAATGGAAAACCTTATCCAGCCCGGTTTACAGGAAAGATCGCCACCATGAATGCTATCCAATAATTCGTACGATTTTATTTCATCCACATGCAATAATATATGGCCATAAGTACCGGCACAAGCACAACCGCCGCGTGTTTGAATGCCGAATTTATCGTTCAATATTTTAACAATAAAATTAAAATGCGCTCCTTTAATTATGAACGAAACAACGCCCAATCTTTTTTTGTTGTTGCCTTCAAGCACTTCAATATTATCAATCGCAGAAAATCTTTCAAAAATAATTTTCAATAATTCTTTTTCGCGTTTTAAAATATTATCGGTACCCATTTCCTCTTTCAGCTTAACACACATCGCTGTTTTAATGCCTTGTAAAAATGGTGGTGTGCCGCCATCTTCGCGGTGTTAGATATCGGTAATGTATTCGTGAACTTTCCATGGATTGGTATAAACAACTGTTCCGCCGCCGGGCTGATCGGGAATAATATTGTGATAGATTTTTTTATTGAAAATTAAAACACCCGGAGTACCGGGTCCGCCTAAAAATTTATGCGGCGAAAAATAAATGGCATCCAAATGTGCCGCTTCATCATCGGGATGCATATTAATATTTATGTACGGCGCCGAGCAGGCAAAATCTACAAAACATAAACCACCATGCTGATGAATTATTTTTGCAATCTCGTAATAAGGCGTTTCAATCCCGGTAACATTCGAGCAACCGGTTATAGCTGCAATCTTATTTTTTTTGTACTGATATTTTTCTAATAATTTTTTTAAATGATTGAGATCAACATTTCCGTTTTCATCATTCTCGATTATTTCAACTGTTGCAATGGTTTCTAACCAGGTGGTTTGATTGGAATGATGTTCCATCTGCGTTACAAATACAACAGGCTTCAATGTTTCATCCAACTGAAGATAATCGGTAAAAATATTATGAATACTGATAGCATTATTTTTTAATTCATCACTATCAGGTAATTTATTTGTTTTTACATAATCCATGATGCGTTCGGGAACACGCAACCCTAAAATACGTTGTAATTTATTGACGGCGCCGGTCATGCCGCTGCCGCTAAAAATTAATACATCGTTTTTATCGGCGTTTACGTGTTTCTTAATTATTTGCTTCGATTCTTCATACGCTTTCGTCATGAAAGTGCCTGTCACCGTGGTTTCTGTGTGTGTGTTAGCCAGCAAAGGCATTATTTCTTTGCTTAAACGATCTTCAATCAAATCATAACATCTGCCGCTGGCAGTCCAATCGGCATAAATAATTTCCTTTTCACCAAAAGGTGATAGAAATTTTTTTTCATTCCCAATGATATGATCCCGGAATTGTTTAAAATAATTTTCTAACATGCTGCGAAGTTGGCTTTAAAATCTAAAACTGAAAAGAAATATTTCTTCATCATAATTGAATGATAATTTAAAAAAAGGATTTCTTACCCGATGCAAAACTTTCTTTTCTTTGCAGTTCATATAAATATCATGATCGGGAAATTAATTATCATAACAGCGCCATCGGGAGCAGGCAAAACATCAATCACACATTATTTATTAAAGAAATTCCCCAAACTTTCTTTTTCCATTTCTGCTGCAACAAGACAGGCAAGAAACAACGAGAAAAATGGTATTGATTATTATTTTATGAGCATCGAAGAGTTCCGTCATAAAATAAAAGAAGATCTGTTTGCCGAATGGGAAATGGTGTACGAAGGAAAATATTACGGCACTTTGCGAAGCGAATTGCAACGCATCTGGAACGAAGGAAAAGTTCCTTTGCTCGATATTGATGTACATGGTGCAGTACACGTGCAGCAACAATATCAACACAATTCATTATCGCTTTTTATTGAACCGCCAAGTGTTGATGAATTAAAAAACCGGTTAGAGAGTCGCGGCACCGAAACACCCGAAACTATTGCTATACGATTAAATAAAGCAAAATACGAACTCACTTTCAAACAACATTTTAATCGTTCCGTTGTAAACGATGATCTGCAAAAAGCCTGCATCGAAACAGAAAATATTGTAAAAGAATTTTTAGCTTCCTGATTTTTATTTTCGTTTTAAACTAATAACTTACAACTTATAATTCGATTGCTATGTCGTTTAAAAATAAAACTGTTTTTATTACCGGAGCCAGTCGCGGCATCGGCAAAGCCATTGCATTGCGTTTGGCAAAAGAAGGTGCCAATATTGTAATTGCTGCAAAAAGTACCGAAGAAAATCCTAAGCTCGGCGGCACCATTTTCAGCGCAGCGCAAGAGATAGAATCCGCAGGTGGCAAGGCTTTGGCGGTACAGACCGATATTCGTTTCGAAGAACAAATTCAAGCAGCCGTTCAACAGGCAGCAGAAAAATTCGGCGGTATCGATATTGTAATTAATAATGCATCGGCCATTCAATTAACCGGTACCGAACAAACCGAAGCAAAACGTTTCGACCTCATGCACAGCATTAATGTTCGCGGAACTTTTTTAGTGGTAAAAAATTGTTTGCCTTATTTAAAAAAAGGAAACAATGCACATATCCTTACTTTATCGCCACCCGTTAATCTCGATCCAAAATGGTTAGGCCCGCATGTGGCATACACCATCACAAAATACAGTATGAGCATGATGGCATTGGGTTGGGCAAAAGAATTTGCAAAAGATAAAATTGCGTCAAACGCTTTGTGGCCGCGAACTACCATCGATACGGCTGCTGTTAGAAATTTATTGGGCGGCGAAGCATTGGCAAATATGAGCCGTACCGTTGATGTACTTGCCGATGCTGCTTATTTTATTTTATCGAAACCGGCAGCAGAATGTACCGGCAATACTTTTATTGATGAAGAAGTTTTTGCAAAAGAAGGAATAACAGACTTATCAAAATATTCTGTTGTTCCGGATGCAAAATTATATCAGGATTTATTTGTGTAATTTTTTATGCAGCGAGCTTTTGTATTTTAATTAAGCTGCCGTTGCGTCGCACACTTCAACTGAAGAAAAGCTATGAGCTATGAGTTTCGAGCTGTGAGCGTTTGCTCGAAGCTCATAGCTCGCTGCTCACAGCTCCGAACGTACAAGTGCGCCCTTCTTCCACTGGAAGAAGCGACGCAACAGGCGATACCCAAAGTACCGTTGCTTACTCAATAATTTTTTCTACTCTTGCCAATTTTCCATCGGCATTTACACCTTCAATAACAACGCGTAATTTTTTGCTGCTGTCGTTATTAAAAAATGTGAGCCGTGCTTTATGATTTTTGGGGTCGGTAAAAACATACGGATTCCAATACAAAGTTGTTCTTGCATCAGCATCGTTGTAAGGTTGCGGTACAGTGTAATCGGGCGAATAAAATTCTTTATACCTTGTATAGCCCGCCACAAAAGACTTTGGCATGCCTACATGATCCTGGGGTGAATATCTTTTTTCATTTCCCTTACGGGTATAAATAACAACAGCGCCGCCGCTTCCACCGCCAAAAGCACCAAAAAACGGAGGGCGAAATACTTTAATATATGCAACATCCGACATCGATATACTTGAAAGCAAACTTGCATCGGTAGACATTTCGTTTAAAAACAAATCGGTCCTTGCATTACGCCACGAAAACGATTGTTGGCCGTTGTTGTAATTAACAGTTAATCCGGCAACACGTCCCTGTAAGTAATTAAAAACACTTGTTGCACTTTGTGCAATCGGATCGTTTGTAATATCGAATTGATATGCATCGCTTCCTGCAAACATTCCGCTGGTATATTTTTCGTCCAATATTTGAGTAGCACTTTTTGTTTTTGCACGAACAACAACTTCTTTTAAAGTAGCCGAAGCACTTAATTTTTTTAATCGTTCCTGTTCATCAATCATCATTCGTATTTTTCTTTGCGCGGCACTATCGGCAAGTGTACTCAGGAAAAAAGATCTTTGAAAATAATTTTTATTGATTGGCAGTTCGGGCAATAATCCGTTATTAAAACGAACAGTAGCAATATCAGTAAATTTTCTGTCGCCGTTAAAAATATAATTTACCGAAAGCGTATCGAAGAAAATTCCATTATTGTCTTGGAAAGCAGCATCCTTATCAATTGGCAATGATAAAAATTGTTTAGTGCTGTCTTTTCCTGAAATGATTAAATTAATGGAAGGTTTCGTTAATACTTTTTGAAATCCGCCGCCAAAAACTTTTCCTTTAATCATCACATATTCAGTTTCGCGTGGATAAAGGAAGTTGGGTAATTTTCCTGCAACAATTTCGTTCCATTTAAATCTTCTCCAGCCATTGGTAAGCATTACCAGATCTAATTGCTGCGCAACCGAATCGGCCGAACTAGAAAAATAATAAGCAGGATTATGAACATAACCTTTTATATCGCTGCATAATAATAATTGCGAAATAATATTTGCGCTGCTGTCGGTTATAATATTTGCGTCTGTTACTGCAATTGAAAGATTTGAGGCAACTGTATCGGGTACATCTATTTCAATAACATTTTTTGCTCTTTTATTTAAGGCAGCTACCGGAAACGAAACTTTTGGAAAAAATTGGTATTGTTGATTATTTACAAAAACAATTCTTTCGGCAACAGGTATCCAGTTAGCATCAAATAATGTAACCAACATAACGCCTGTTGGTAATTCGGCAGTAGGTATTTGTGCAACGCCCGAGGTTTTTTCAGAAAAATTTATTCTGGAACGATACAATAATTGCTGGTTTACTGTTGCAACCATATTAAGTTGCTTTAGATTTTCGGGAACATCAGCCGTTCTTCTCAATGCAACTAATATTCTGCCTTTTAATGGATGTACTTCCAAATTAATGCCACTTGAAATTGCAACGGGTAAATCGGTTAAATGTGTTTCGCCTGTTTCATCTTTCCAATCGGCAATATATTTTTCATTTTTTTTTGGTTCCAAAGCAAAGCTTCCCATCCCATCGTGTTCTGATGTAAACGAATCAATAAATACACCCGATGCAGTTCGAACCGCGCCTGTAACTTTTACAGGTTTACCAAATTGATTGTTTGCTTTAAATGCAACACGCGATTGTAATCCGGTTACCAGATCACCGCCTTCGGGAAAAAAATGAAGGCTTCGTATCTCTGCTGTTTGCTTTGTTTTTGATTGCTTTATTTGTATAACAGGAATTTCTTTGTTGAACAAAAATGCAGTATCGAAATTCAGCATCCATCGGGTATATGCAATGGCATGTATCGAAGCATCCTGGTATGACGCGGGAATATCAAACTGAAATCTTGCAGTTGATTCGAAAACGGGTGCCACTGTGTGTTTTATCAGTTTGCCATCATTGCCAAACCAATCGATATAAATATTTTTACTGTAATCCGAAAAGTCGGTACCGGCCATTAAATACACTTTCATCCAAATGGTTTCGCCGGGATTATAAACAGATTTATCGAAATGAATATGAATTTTTTCGGGTTGAAAACGATCGTTATAAACACTAAGTACCGAATCTATTTTTTGTGCCGATGAAGTAAATCCGCAACAAATAAAAATGATTGATGCAGCGATTGATCTGATAATTTTTTGCATAAGAAAAATGATTTCGAATTTTTTCAGTATGACTGATATATTAATTAATCGTATAGCTTACAGTTCCGTCTTTTTCATCTTTTAATTGAACACCTAATTTAATAAGTTCGTTGCGGATAGTATCACTGGTAACAAAATCTTTTTTTGTTTTTGCATCTTTTCTGATACTGATAAGCAATTTCAATACACCATTTAACTTTTCATTATCAATACCATCGCCTTTTAAACCAAAAATATCTTCGAGATAAACTTTTATTTTTTGTTGTAATAATTGAATTGTTGATTCGCTCAAACTTTCAGCAGGTAATTGTTTATTTTTTATTCCGTTGATGATCGGTACCAATTCAAACATATTGCCCAACACTTTTGCAGTGTTAAAATCATCGTTCATAAAATCATCAAACTCTGCAATTAACTTCATTACTTTCTCTTCCAATTCTTTATCTTCTGACTTCTGAGTTCTAACTTCTAACTTCTGTAAATTTTCATAGGCCTCCCATAAACGTTTCAATCCTTTTTCTGCGGCCTGTAATGCTTCGTTGCTAAAATCTAAAGTAGAACGATAATGCGACTGAAGAATAAAAAAACGAATGGTCATCGGATGAAATGCCTGTGTTAATAACGGATGTGAGCCCGAAAATAATTCGCTCAGCTTAATTACATTATTATAACTCTTGCCCATCTTTCGGCCATTGATGGTAATCATATTATTATGTAACCAGTAACGTGCAGGTGTTGTATGATTGCAAACAGTGCTTTGTGCAATCTCGCACTCATGATGCGGGAATTGCAGATCCATTCCACCGCCGTGAATATCAAATTCCTGCCCAAGATATTTTGTACTCATTGCCGAACATTCAATATGCCATCCCGGGAAACCTTCGCTCCACGGGCTTTTCCAGCGCATAATGTGTTCGGGTGGCGCATTCTTCCATAATGCAAAATCGTTTTTATTTCTTTTCTCATCCTGATTTTCCAAATCTCTTGTGGTATCTAATTGCTCTTCAATATTTCTTCCGCTTAACATTCCGTAAGGCAATCCTTTCTTGGAAAAATCTGTATTATATTTTTCAACATCAAAATAAACCGAACCATTAGCAACATACGCGTAACCATCTTTAATAATTTCTTCGATCATATTTATCTGCTCAACAATATGGCCTGTTGCAGTTGGCTCGATACTTGGCGGCAGATTATTAAATTGATCCATTGCCCAATGAAATAAATTAGTGTATTTCTGCACCAGTTCCATCGGTTCTAATTTTTCAATAACAGCTTTCGAACTTATTTTATCTTCTGCTTCGCGGCCTTCTTCTTCGAAATGTCCGGCATCGGTAATGTTGCGCACATAGCGAACTTTATAACCCAAGTATAATAAATAGCGATAGATCACATCAAACGTAATAAAGGGCCGTGCATGGCCAAGATGACTTTCGCCACTTACTGTTGGTCCGCATACATACATTCCAACATGATCTTTTATTATTGATTTAAATTCTTCTTTTTTTCTCGATAATGAATTATATACTTTAAGCGACATGATGTTGATTCTTGTTTTTGAATATTGTCTTTGAATATTGCCGTTATCCGGCAAAAGTATTGATAGCTGCATTAACAACAGCAAAAGCAACAAGAATATAGATAAAAGGCTTTCATAACAGGGCGAATATAATTTATTTTTTTAAACTCAGGTCGGTTACCAGCATAATATGATCACTTAATCCTTCATCAACCATATCAAACTGCCGGATATTAAAATTATTATCTGGTAAAATATAATCAATGCGTAAGGTGGGTGCCAGTGCAATAAAACTCCGGCCTATACCAAATCCTTTTTTTAAAAAAACATCCTGCCGGTTTTTTTTAATATGAAAGTAGGTATAACTGTTAGGCACATCATTAAAATCGCCGCAAATTACAGATGGATAAGGGCTTTGGGCAATTGCTTCATCAACAATTTTTGCCTGTACGCCTCTTCGTTTAAACGCTAATTTCATTTTATAGAAAATATTTTTAGATGCCGCCAAAGCATCTTCATCGCGTTCTATGATCTTATCCATACCATCGTAATCTTCTTTTTTAAATTTGAAAGATTGAAGATGTGTGGTATAAATCCTGAAAGTGTCTTTTTGTTTTACAACATCGGCATAAATTAAACTTTCGGCAACACGATATTTAATTCTTCCCGAATCGATGAAGGGATATTTCGAAAAAATGATGCAGCCCGAATTATAGGCGCCGTTGCTTCTTTTATAATCTTTAGAAAAATAATGGTACGGATAATCCTGCGTAAATAATGCAATGTTATCTGTTTCGGTATTGGAATGATTGGTGCTGTTAAATTCCTGCAAACAAATAATATCGGGCTGAAGGTTTATGATTGTTGCTGCAACATCTTCGCGAATATGTTTTTTGATGGCTTTATTTTTTGTAAGCCCGTTAAAACTTTCAACATTCCAATCAATAATCCTGATAACGTTTTTATTTTTTATTTTTTTAAATTCATCTTTTGTATTAAAAGCCACTAACACAAAAATTTGTTGCCAGCCAATTAATAATGTTAGTGCAGAAATCAATGCCAGCTTTGGTTTTGCGATGAGCCAAAAAATAACAGAGAACAATAAAATAAAAATAAAATAAGGAATCAGGATGCCGAGAAAACCAATCCACCAAAATTTTGCAGGATTTAACCAGGGAGATAAACAGGCTATTAAAAACAAAACAACTACTACAATGTTTGTAATAACAAAGATTGTTTTAGAAGTTTTCCTCACAGAATTTTTTGCCATTGTGTAAATGTAAAAAACATTTACTTCAATTGTATATCAACTAAATTAGGATAGTGATCTGATAAATGAAGATGAGGCGTACTGTGTTGGATGGCTTTTAATTTTTCATCCATTAACACCACATCAATCCGAAGTGTTGGAGAAATGCTGTCGTATGTTCCGCCAAAACCAAAACCTGTTGATAAAAAGGCATCGCTTAATCCGTTGCAGAGATGCTGGTAAACAAAACTCGATGGAACCGAATTTAAATCGCCGCAAAATATAAATGGCTTATCTGTTTTATTTAATTCAGCTTTTATCAACTTAGCCTGTTCAACATGCATTTTATCGAATGATTTTAATTTTTTGAAAGTGGATGAACGAAAAATCAATCCGCTGTCGGCTTCTAAAAAATTATATTCTCTCGGCGAAGCATTTTCGGCATGAATACCCATGGAATGCAGGTGGGCATTGATTATTTTTATTGGATGCCCTTTGAAATAAATAGATGCAAACTGAAAACTTTCAGCCGACAGGCTTCCTGTAAACCTTATTCTTCCTGTATCAGAAAACGGAAATTTCGAAAACATTACTGACCCGTATTGTGTTGGCGCCCACGATTGATTATAAGTATGATCGATAGCAAAATAAAAGTAAGGATATTGCAAAGTGTCTTTTATATAATTGATATCCGAATAAAAATCCTTACCAATAATATTCGAGAAATCCTGAAAGCATAAAACATCAGGGTTGCTTTGCTGAATAAATTCAAACATTTTCCTGCGGGTATTATCGGGATCATCATTTATTTTCCTGCAATCACCAAAATAATTTACGTTCCACGATAATAAACGAAAACTGTTTTCATTTTTTTCATTCGCAAACTCTTTGCGTGAATGAAAACCAAAAACAGAATTAATATTTTGGAAACCTGCAAAGATGATGAGCAAAAAAATCAAACTTGTTTTCCGAAAAAAAATCAGCGACAATAAAAACACAACAATCATTCCTGCCAACAAATACACAAAACCCAACGCTAAAAATGTAAGTGGCCAAAACTTAACAGGATCAATATACGGCGTTAAACAGGCAAGGAGGTAAGCACAAGAATAAATAATGCCTGCAATGAAAAATAATTTTTGAAAAATGATTTTTTTTTGCGCCGCCATCAGTGTTTAAAGTTCTTCTTTACTTGCTTCTTTTAAAAAATTTTTTTCTTCATCGGTTAACATATTGTAACCTTTAGCATTTATTTTATCCAATAATTCATCTACACGTTGCTGTGTAAGATCGGATGTTTTCTGCAAAACTTTATTGATCTTTTTTTCTTTGACCGGTTTATTGATTGATTTTTTTCCGGGATTGAAAAGATTATTAAACCAATCAACAAAATTATTCATCCAATCGCTCCAGTCATTTCCTCTTCTTAACTGACGAATAAAAACAAACCCAATGATGCCACCGGCCAAATGCGCAATGGCATAGCCGCCACTCGAACTTGCTATGGTTGCATAATCGATCGCAACAAATATCAAAGTCAGCACCCACAAAGGAATGCCGCCGTTTATCATCGGAAAAATTCTGTAATCGGTAGCCAGCGATGTTGTTGCCACTGCCACCGCCATTACTGCAGCACCACCGCCAATTAAACTTGGTGAAAGATTAATGGATTGATGCAGTGCAGGGATTAAATTCACACTTAATAAAAAACAAACAGCGCCTGCAAATCCGCCATAGATATAAATAGGGAATATTTTTTTATTGCCGGTAAGATCCTGTAAAATAAATCCAAATCCCCATAACCATAACAACGTACTTAACAATGCCCAGATACTGAGGTGTGAAAACATATAAGTAAAAATCGTCCAGGGTCGTGTTATTAATTTTTCGGTTGCAACAGGCAATGTAAACCAATCGAGAATTTGTTTTTGAAAAAAACTTGCAGCGGTAATATTATCATCGTACGATAAAAAATAAACGATCTTCAAAAAATTAAGTGCAACAAAAATAATTGCATTCACCGCAATCAACATTACCAAACTGTTATTGCTTTGTCCTAACAATGGGCTTCGGCCGGGCTTATATTCTCTAACACTCATGTTTCAAAGTTCGATAAAAATGTGCGAACTAATGTTAACCTTTAATAAAACCTGCGGCGATTGGTTTTGTTCCAGAAATACACCAATAAAAATCCAACAACGGCACCGCCAAGATGTGCTACATGCGCTACATTATCTCCTGCCGAATTTTCGAATGCCATGCTTAATTCAAATCCGGCATACAATAAAACAAACCATTTTGCTTTTATGGGAAGAAAGAAATACAAATAAATTTTTGTATTGGGGAATAAATAACCAAATGCAGCCAGACAGCCAAACACAGCACCCGATGCACCTAAGGTTGCTTCGTTAAGCCTGAAGTTTGGATCGTGTAAAACCTGCTGCTGCTGCTCGTACGATAATAAATTAAACGCATCAACAACTGGTTGCATCTGAAAATATAAAACAATCATGTGCGCCAATGCTGCACCCAATCCGCAGGAAATATAAAATGTTAGAAAACGTTTTGGCCCCCATAAATTTTCGAGTATCGAACCAAACATCCACAGCGCAAACATGTTGCTGAAGATATGCCCCAGATTTCCATGCATAAACATGTGCGTAATAAACTGCCATGGTTTAAATAACGGGCTTTGCCATGTATGCAATGCAAACAGGTCGTCCATGTTCAACAATTGTTTGCCTATTGTTACCTGTGCTAAAAAAAATAAACCGTTTATTATTAAAAGATTTTTAATAACTGTTGGTAATATTTGAAAACTGCTTGGTCTGAATTCTGTCATGATCTTGAAAAACTAATATTTAAAAAATTAAAAACTAAATCGCCTTTTTTGATTATGAAAGGATTTAATTTTTTAGTTCCTTCTTTTTAATTGCATCACATTTTCGATATGATGTGTATGCGGAAACATATCAACCGGTTGAATTTTTGTTACCTCATATTTTTCATCGAGCAATGCAATATCCCTTGCCTGTGTTGCCGGATTACAACTAACATACACAATTACCGGCGCTTCAATTTCTAATAATTTCTTCACCAATTTTTCGTGCATGCCTGCACGTGGCGGATCGGTAAAAATAACATCCGGCCGGCCATGTGCTGCAAAAAAAACATCATCACAAATATCAATCACATCGCCACTCACAAATACAGAGTGCAAAATATTGTTTAACGCTGCATTCTCTTTTGCATCTTCGATGGCTTCGGCAATTAATTCAACACCAACAATTTTTTTTGCATGTTTACTTGCAAAAATGCCGATGCTTCCTGTGCCGCAATACAGATCATACACCGTTTGGGTTCCATCCAGCTCTGCATAATCTCTGGCAACCCGATATAATTTTTCGGCTTGTTTGGTATTGGTTTGAAAAAAAGATTTTGGGCTTATCTTAAATTGAAAGTCTTCTAATTTTTCGATGATGGAACCTTTGCCAAAATAAACCTGCGGCTGCAGATCGTAAATGCTGTCGTTGAATTTTTTGTTGATGGTAAATAATAAAGTTGTTATCTGCGGAAACTGTTGCAGCAACTCATCAAATAATTTTGTTTGATTTTCTGCTTCATAACCCAACACAATATTTATCATTAACCCGCCGGTTGTTGTAAACCTTACCACCACATTTCGCAACCAGCCCTGATGCGTTCTGAAATCATAAAAAGGCAAATCATTTTTAATTGCAAATGCTGCAATGGCTTTGCGTATTAAATTAGTTGGTTCATGCTGCAAATAGCAGGTATCTATTTCAACAATCTTATCAAACATTCCTTTTGCATGAAAACCTGCAAAGCCACCTTCATTAATTATTTCGGCACCCAATGCTTTTAATTTCCTGAACTCATCCGACGGGATATATTTTTTATTGCAAAAAGTAAATTCTAATTTATTGCGGTAATGTTTTGTTTCATCGGCACCAATAATCGGAAACATAGGCGGCAACTGCACTTTACCAATGCGACTTAAATTATCGCTTACCTGTTTTTGTTTATAAATTAATTGTTTTTCGTATGGCAAACTTTGCCATTGGCAACCGCCGCAAACGCCAAAGTGAGAGCAAAACGGAGCAACCCTGTCGGCAGAATATTTTTTAAACCGCAACGGATAACCTTCGGCCCAATCTTTTTTACTTTTAATTAATTGCACATCCACCACATCGCCGGGCACGGTGCTTTCAATAAAAATAACTTTGCCATCAACCCGCGACAAACATTTGCCTTCGGCCGCATAGTCCTGCACCGGCACATCTTCTAAAACTATCGCTCTTTTTTGTTTTTTCACAGCGGCAAAAATAACATGTTGAGGGGTTAAAAAATTTTAATTGTTGTTAAACAAAACGAATAATGTTTTTGTAGCCGGCTGCAACAATTCTATGAGGCTGCGGTTGCGTCGCACACTTGTACGTTCGGAGCCGTGAACAAAATGCTAATGGCTCATAGCTTTTCTCAGTTGAAGTGTGCGACGCAACAAAAGTTTCATGCATGTTCTGTTGCTTGCTGCAAAAACTTTTTATTTTTTATCAATTAAAAAACAAAATACTTCTTTTGGCCCGTGCACACCAACCACTAAAGTTTTTTCGATATCGGCCGTGCGACTTGGCCCGGTTGCCAACGTAATAAGCGAAGGAAGATTATTTTTATATTTTTCGTTAACGATTTTTAGGCCGTCTTTAATATCGTACACCAATTGGTTGCTGTATGCAATACAAATATGAACAGGTGCGTAAACACTGGTGGTGCGGCCACTTTGCGCTGCACTGCTTAATAAAATACTTCCGGTTCGTGCAATTAATAATTCGCAGGTGGTGATTGATGCATCGCAGGTTTTAAGATCGGCAGCATTAAAATTATCAAAACCGTTTGCCGATAAATTTTGTTTTAAAACATCTTCAACACAATAAATATTTTGCCATTTTCTTGCGGCAATTAATATGTTGAGTTGCTGTATCAATTCTTTTTCATCAAAACAAAAAGAAAATCTTCCCAACAAACCGGTAAAATTTTCTGCAAATTCTATTTCCAATTCTTTTGTTGATAATTGAAATACAGAATCATTTCCTTCGCTTTGCGGAAACGGAACAGGCACCGGATGAGCCAGTGCCTGCCTTATTTTTTTTAAAATATTTTCTTTTGCTGTATTTGCCATTGCATCACAATTACAGATGATTTAATTTTATTTAGAACACCAATCGCATCATCAATAATTAATTAAATTATTTCTGCAGGCGGTACACCGCCAATTGGATCGGGTTCTATATCTTCTAAAATTTTCTTTTCTTCAAAAGGGCGTTTACCGATTAATTCTTCCACATCGCTTTTATGCAACACTTCTTTATCTAATAATTCTTTTGCTAATTTTTCTACTTCAGGTTTTTTCTCTGTTAATAGTTTAATGGTGCGTTGATAGGCTTCATCAATAATTCCGCGTACTTCTTCATCAATCATTTTACCGGTTTCTTCGCTGTATGGTTTGGTAAAAGTTTGTTCCTGCGAAGGATCGTAAAAACTTACGTTACCAACTTTATCATTCATACCATAAGCGGTTACCATGCTGTAAGCAATACGGGTAATTTGTTGCAGATCGTTTGATGCGCCGGTAGAAATTTTACCGAAGAAAATTTGTTCGGCAGCACGGCCGCCCAATGTCATACATATCTGATCCATTAACTGATCGGTATTATATAAGTATTGTTCTTTTGGCGTGTACTGCGCGTAACCCAATGCTGCCGTGCCTCTTGGAACAATGGTAACTTTTAATAACGGGTAAGCGTGTTCTAAAAACCATCCGCAAATGGCATGACCGGCTTCGTGATAAGCGATCACTTCTTTTTCGTAAGGAGCGATGATTTTATTTTTCTTTTCCAATCCGCCAATCACACGATCAATGGCATCCTGAAAATCGCTCATGTCAACAGCAGCTTTATCTTTACGAGCAGCAATCAAAGCAGCTTCGTTACAAACATTGGCAATATCGGCACCTGCAAAGCCGGGTGTTTGTTCGGCCAATTTATAAATGTCTAAAGATTCAGAAACTTTTATTGGTGTTAGATGAACTTTAAAAATTGCTTCGCGGCCTTTTACATCTGGCTTATCAATTGATATTTGTCGATCAAATCTTCCGGGCCTTAATAATGCGCTGTCTAACACATCAGGCCTGTTGGTTGCAGCCAAAATAATAATTCCGGTATCGCCGCCAAAGCCATCCATTTCTACCAATAATTGATTTAATGTATTTTCTCTTTCATCATTGCTCATGATGGCATTTCTTCCACGAGCTCTACCAATGGCATCAATCTCATCAATAAAAATAATACATGGCGCTTTTTCTCTTGCCTGTTTAAACAGATCGCGAACACGGCTTGCACCCACACCCACAAACATTTCTACAAAATCGCTTCCGCTTAAACTAAAGAAAGGAACCTGCGCTTCGCCGGCCATTGCTTTTGCCAATAATGTTTTACCTGTTCCCGGAGGGCCGATCAATAAAGCACCTTTGGGAATTTTTCCGCCGAGTGCAGTATATTTTTTTGGGTTTTTTAAGAAGTCAACAATCTCCATCACTTCTACTTTTGCTTCATCCAATCCTGCCACATCTGTGAATGTGATATTTACTTTGGCGCTTTTATCGAATAAGGTTGCCTTGGATTTTCCGATATTAAAAATACCGCCCGGGCCGCCACCGCCACCAGGACCACCACCGCCCATTTTACGCATTAATAAAATCCATAAACCAACAATAACGATCATTGAAACTATGGTGCTTACAATGGGGCCGCTGAAGAAATCTGAATCTTCTTTAGGATAAGTTGGAATTTGTACAACGCCCGGATTTGCTTTATAAAAATCTTTCATTCCGTCATCAAATACTTTCCAATCAGTTACCTTGAACTGAAATAATGGAACACCTTTTACTTTGGAAGGATCTAATTTTACTTTTAATACTTTTTCGTAATAAGGTTTTACAATACTATCGGCTTTAATATAAACTTTTACAACGCCACGGTTGGTGATAAGGTCTAATTTTTCAACATCTCCTTTTGCAATCATGTTTTGTTTTACATCCTGTTCAGAAACAGGGGATGTTTCGGGAGTAAATTTGCCCCATTGCGTTAAGCCTATTAAGGTTGCTGCAATTATTAAATAGATCCAGTAAATACTGAATTTTGGAGTCTTACGCGAAGGTTTATCATCACCGCTGTTGGTGAAAGGAAATTTTTGTTTGTTATCTTCTTGTGCCATAAATCAATTGCTTCAATTAATAATTTTTCTGATAAACAGAATTTCAATTTTATTTTAATCATCATGCCCCGTAACAGGTGCATCATTCCACATTTCTTCTAAGCGGTAAAATTTTCTTGTATCGGGTTGCATAACATGTACCACAATATTTACATAATCTATCAAAACCCAATGCAGGGCTTGTTTTCCTTCGTGCTTATAAGGTGCTTCATCACAATTTAGTTTTACCTGTTCTTCTATAAAATCGCTGATGGCACGAACCTGTGTTGTACTTGTTGCCTGACAAATAATAAAAAAATCTGCAACGGCCTCGGGAATTTTACGAAGATCCAAGCTTACCAATTGCTCACCCTTTTTATCCTGAATTGCTTTGATAATGGTTTTAAAAATTTTCGAACTGCGTGTCAGCCTGGTAATAGTATTTTTTTTACGGCTGTCTAAAACTGAAAGAGTTGTCAATAATTTATCGAGTTTTTTTGTAAAATAATTTTTGTTTACCGGCCCGAAGCGCTTTACCCAACTTTAGTTGTGTCACTCACTTCAACTTTCTTTTCTTTATTCGGCTTTTATAAGTGGAATTAATTTTCATCAATAACCATTCATAAGATTCCGAGCTTCATATATCTTCGTCAAAAGTAATAATTCTTTGCTATCATCATCTACCATAAATACAATCGGTCATCCATTCATAGAATTAGAATCGGTTGACAGTACCAATAACTATGCCTTTGACAAGTTACAGGCAAATTTGGCTGCACATGGTGCTGCATTCTTTGCCCATGCACAAACCGCAGGAAAAGGGCAGCGCGGCAAGGTTTGGAATACCGAAAAAGGAAGTAACATTATACTATCTGTAATACTCGATACTTCTTTTATATCAATACACCAACAGTTTTTACTGAGTGTTGCCGTTGCATTATCAGCCTACGATTTTTACAGTAAATATGCCGGTGATGAAACCAAAATTAAATGGCCAAACGATATTTATTGGCGTGACAGTAAGGCAGGCGGCATTTTAATTGAATCAAACATCAAAACAAATTCGTCAGGCGGTAAGGTTTGGAAATGGGCTGTTGTTGGTTTGGGAATTAACATTAATCAAACAGATTTCCCCAAACATTTAATCAATCCTGTTTCATTAAAAAAGATCACACAAAAAAATTATGACAGCATTTTATTGGCAAAAGAATTATGCAATTGTTTGCAAAATCGTTTTAATGAATTAAAAAAAGGATTTTTCAAAAAACAATTAAAAGAATATAATTCGCATTTGTATAAACTGCATCAACAGGTGCGGTTAAAAAAGAAAAATGTTTCTTTTAACTGTGTGGTAGAAGGAGTGAATGCCAGCGGTGAATTAACGGTAAGCGGCTCTACACAAGAAAGTTTTGTTTGGGGAGAAGTGGAATGGCAATTAAAATAATTTGTCGATCCGTTTTGCCAGTTGATGATCTTTTTCTGTAACAATATCTCCGGCACTGTGCGTATTTAACCAAATTTCTACCCGATTATAAACGTTTGTCCACAAAGGATGATGATCCATTTTTTCTGCTTCGATGGCCACTCTTGTCATAAAAGCAAATGCTTCCGAAAAATTCTTGAATTCAAATTTTTTGTAAAGTTGATTATTGTTTTCGATCCACATGCCCCCAACCTCTGAAGGTGAATTATTATTACTCATAAAATTATTTTAAATGAGAAATTATTAGTTTTTAATTCGTGTAATCATTTTTTCAAAAAACCATATTGCCTTTGGTCTTTATTTGCTCGTTGGTTAATTCTGCCACCAACTGAACACCGTTGATAGATTTGATAGCCTGCCTGATCCAGTTACATTTTTCATCATCAACTAAATCGCCTTTCATCAACCATAAAAAATCCATGTGCTTAAATTCGGGCAACAAATATTCGCCGTCGCACTGGTTGTGATAGAGATAATGAATTAAAAAACTGTTGGGTTCCTGCGATTGATAAATATTAAAATAATAACTGCGGTCTTTTTTCTTTAAATGAATTTCGATATCGGTATTTAAACGAAAATCAAACCCTATTAAATTATTTAATTGCCAGCAGAACTGAAAATTTTTTAAAGGCGCTGTAATGCCCAGCAGGCGGGTATCTTCGAAGAAATCCTCGTTCAATAAATCGATATCTAATTTTAGTTTGCTCACAATTAAAATTCAATATTAAATTCTTTTTCTTCGTCTTTTCTTTTAATGATCAATTTTGTTTTATCGCCTTTTTTAAACTTACTTAATACCTGCATGTAACTCATCACATCAACAAATTTATATTCGCCCAACTGCAATAAAATATCTCCGGCCTGCAAGCCAATCCGTTCGGCTAACTTACCGCCGCTAACACCATCAATTCTAACACCAGTGCCGTTAAAACCATAATCGGGTATCACGCCCAAACTAACTGTAAACTTAGTGCTGCGGCCTGTTTGCGGCTCTCTTGTTTTTGTAAAAACCAATTTGCCTTTTGCATCCGAAGCCGCAATTAAATGATAGATGTATTGCACAATTTCTCTTTCGCCATCATAATTAATTTTATCCCAATCATCGGTTGCTTTGTGATAATCGGAATGGCTTCCGGTAAAGAAAAACAATATCGGCATTTCTTTTCTGTAAAAAGATTCGTGATCGCTTGGGCCGCTACCGGAGCTATCGAATTTTATAATTAAATTTTTATCTGTGGTGGTTGAAAATAATTCGCCCCATGTTGGCGAAGTACCATAACCGCCAATGGTTAATTTTCGGGAGCTGTCGTATCTTCCAACCATATCCATGTTAATCATGTAATTGCCAGTGATATTTGTGGTGGGATGTTCGAGCCAATATTTGCTTCCAAATAATCCTAACTCTTCGGCCGAAAAATTAAGGAGCAGATAATTATTATTTTTGATGGATGATTTTTTCAGCATCCTTGCCAATTCAATCAAAGCCGCAGTACCACTGGCATTATCATCGGCTCCGTTATGAATTACATGACCTGTATCCAATGCATTTTTATCTTCGCCATAACCCAGATGATCGTAATGCGCACCTAAAATAATTGTTGTTACCGCATTATTATTAATGAAGCCAACAACATTTCTTGCCTTGCGGTTTTTTTGTGTAAATGCAACGCCCAATTCTATATTTAAAGTTTCGGAAACATCGCCGAAAAATTTTTTAAATCCATCTTTGGTTATATAAATAACCGGAATTTTTGCGGCAGCAGATTTATCGTTTTTATTGAATAAAATATTATCGGTAACAGCAGAACTGTTATACAACAATAATGCAGTTGCGTGTTTGCCTGCAATTTTATCGGCTTCTTTTCTGATGTAATCGAATATATCGAAATGCGGGTTGCTCTGGTTTTCTTCCAGCACTTCCTTCACATCAATAAACCAGGGCTGGTTGCTTTCGTTCAAAGCCACGGCCGGTGTGCCTTTTACCGTTTTATTTGCACTAAATGCCAACGGGAAAAAATCAACATTTAATTCTGCATTTTTATCATTTATTTTTAAAAAAGTATGATAGCTGTTTGCCTGTTTGCCTTCATCAATGTCAAATTCCTGAACATATCCGTTGGTGCCGCGTGGTTCAATCCCCATATCTTCATATTGTTTGCAGATGTATTGCATTGCCAGCAATTCGCCCTGCGTACCGGTTCTTCTTCCTTCTAATTTATCATCGGCCAAATATTGAATATGTTGTTTCAGGTTAGCAACAATTTCGGCGTTAGCATGTTGCTGCATTTTAAGTTTTTTCTTTTTGCTCTGCGCCAGCGAAAACATTGGCAGCAACAAAATAACCAGTAATAAATTTTTCATCATCAGCATTTGTGTAATTGCAAAAGTAAACGTACTAAGTTTCAACTTTGTTAATCTTTATAAATATTCTTTTCCCGAACGCGTAACACATGGCTATACTTCGCAGTTACATTTGCTGCCGTAAAAGATTATTTGAAAAAAAGATTATTACATATTGCATTAGTGGGCAACCCCAACAGCGGCAAAACCTCGCTGTTTAATGCTTTAACGGGATTGAACCAAAAAGTAGGCAACTTCCCCGGTGTTACCGTTGATAAAAAAACAGGTACACTTTTATTGGAAGATGATTTGAAAGTTGAATTGATTGATTTGCCCGGCACTTATTCTTTATATCCGCGACGTGCCGATGAATGGGTTTGTTATAAAGTTTTGATGAATGCCGATGAAGAGATTAAAGCCGATATTATTTTAATTGTTGCCGATGCCAGTAACTTGAAACGCAATCTTTTATTCTGCTCTCAGATCATCGATTTAAAAGTTCCGGTGGTTGTTGCATTAACCATGAATGACCTTGCAGCAAAAAAAGGAATTAAAATTGATGTTGCCGGATTGCAGGCAGAGCTTGGTGTTCCGGTGGTTTCGGTAAACGCAAGAAAGAATAAAGGATTAACACATTTAAATAAAGCATTGGCTGAGGTGATTAAAAAAAAGAATGAAACATCGCCAACGGATTTTATTGATAATAAAAATTTAGCTCCCGTTTCAATCGAAGCGGTTCAAAAAATATTTCCGAAGCTGAGTAATTATGCAGCGATACATCATCTCATCAATCACGAAAATTTTCCGTTCGATCAAACAACACAGGATGCGATTGAACAAATAGAAATAGATAATAAATTCAATCCAACAAAAACACAGGCCGAAGAAATTTTAGAGCGGTATCAGCACATTAAACAGATCATGAAAAATAATGTGATTGAACCCAATCCCGAAGAAAAGAAAATGTTCACCAATAAATTAGATGATATTTTATTGCATCAAAAATGGGGTTATTTAATTTTATTATCGGTTTTATTTTTATTGTTTCAAAGTGTTTTCTGGCTGGCGCGTTTTCCGATGGATGGTATCGAATGGATCTTTCAGCAATTCTCGAATTATTTAAGTACATCTTTACCCGAAACGTGGTGGAGTAATTTAATTACAAACGGCCTGGTTGCCGGATTAAGCGGCATCATGGTTTTTATTCCGCAGATCATGATTTTATTTGGATTGATCACCATCCTCGAAGACAGCGGTTACATGGCACGTATTAGTTTTTTAAGCGATAAATTAATGCGCAAAGTTGGATTGAACGGAAAGAGCGTAATGCCCATGATCAGTGGGTTTGCCTGTGCTGTGCCTGCCATCATGAGTGCCCGGAATATTGAAAATAAAAAAGAAAGATTACTTACTATTTTGGTTACGCCGTTAATGAGTTGCAGCGCCAGATTACCGGTTTATACCATTTTAATTTCGCTGGTGATCGATAATAAATATTACTTCGGATTTTTAAGCCTGCAGGGTTTGGTGATGATGGGATTGTATTTAATGGGATTGGTGATGGCACTAATTGTAAGTTCTGTTTTAAAAGGGTTTATTAAACTGAAAGAAAAAAGTTTTTTCATTTTAGAATTGCCCATTTACCGTGCACCGCGTTGGAAAAATGTTGGCATTACCATGATAGAGAAAGCAAAAATATTTGTTACCGATGCAGGAAGAATAATTATGGTAATTAGTTTGTTGCTGTGGTTTTTAAGTTCTTTCGGTCCGGGAAACAGAATGCATAAGGTTGAAAAAAAATATGCAGTGTTGATACAGCAGCAACCGCAAAACAAAAATGTTTTACAAAGAAATTTATCGGCCGAAAAATTACAAAATTCGTATGCGGGAATTTTAGGCCAAACCATTGAACCGGTTATTAAACCTTTGGGTTACGACTGGAAAATCGGTATTGCCATTATTACTTCATTTGCTGCAAGAGAAGTTTTTGTGGGCACGATGGCAACTTTATACAGCGTTGAAGAAAATGATAATTCATCGCTGCGCGAAAAACTGCAAGCCGCTAAGAATGAGGATGGCAGCAAGGTTTACACATTGGCAGCTGCATTATCGTTGATGGTATTTTATGTTTTGGCCATGCAGTGTATGAGCACACTGGCTGTTGTAAAACGCGAAACAAAAAGCTGGAAATGGCCGGTGATACAATTTGTGTACATGACGGCATTGGCTTATGTGATGAGCTTAATTGTGTATTGGATTTTTAAATAAAATTATTGACTAACTTCTTTCGCCTTTTTAGGTGCCATTAAAACATATACAGTTGCTGCAATAAAAATAATACTTGATAAAATATCTATTCCCAAATAAATTGGATTAGCAGAAAAATTTTTTATTGAACTAATCGTATCTATAATTCCGATAATAGCGAAAATTGGAAGAACAAATTTTGTCCAGAATTTTTCTTGCCATACTGAATAAATAATAAATATCATCAACAAAAGTGTAAGGACGATAGTTATACTCTGAGTAATTATATTGTATTCTATAATTTTATTATCAAAAAATAACTCAGCTATTCCAAGTAACCCACTGATGATTAATAAATATGTGGCTCTTTCAAAATACGGGTGTGGCTTTGTTTTCATAAACTCATAATTTTATTATGAGTTTAAAAATAATACATTTAATTATAATATTCCCATAAAAGTTTAGATAATTTTCTGGTTAATTCCCAAGCTTCGTTATTAGATTCCCAACTTTCATCTTTATTATTTTTTGTGCAGATGCAAAAAATATAACGGCAATGTTTTCCGTTTACAAACAATACTTCATTTCTTGTTGCATCAACGGCGCCGCTTTTGCTTGCAATAAAAACATCGGTTGGAATTTGAGAGATAGCTTCTTCATCCCAATAATTTCGGCCAAGCAAGCGCAACATTTTTTCGCTGGCTTTTTGATTGATGATTTCGCCTTTCGAAATTTTTTCCATCAACATTGCCATTTCGCGTGGCGATGTTTGTCCCCAGCCAAACTCGGTTCTGTTTTTTTCTCTTCCTGCCGTTCTGCTGTTTACTCTTGTAATTTTCATTCCTAAACTATCCAATAATTCATTTATCCGTAACCCGCCACCGGCAAGGCTTTGCAGCCAAAGGCTTGCGGTGTTATCGCTCATGGTTAACATCAGCATCATCACTTTACTTAATTCTATTTTTTCATTATTCTTAAACGAACCGAGAATATCAACACCGGCATACAACAACGAATCTTTATAAATTAACGGTTGATGATATTGTAATTTGCCGCTTTCTATTTTATTCATCACACCAATTAAAATAGGAATTTTTATCATGCTTGCTGTTGGAAAAACAGTATCGGCATCAACGGCAACAGTTTTATTTTTTTTCAGATCATGAACAAAAACACCAACCTGCCCGTGAAAACCGGTTAATAAATTTTGAATGGAAGATTGTAAATGTTTATCTGTTTTTTGTGCCGAGGAATTGAAGGCAATAAAAATAAATGCGAAGAAAATAAATCGTTTCATAAAAATAATTGAATGAAAAATGATTTTAAATATATCTGATTTTTGAAGACGAATTTTAAATCTTCCATCAACGCAGCTGCCATAATTTAAAAAGTACAAGAGTGCGACGCAACAGGCGATGCTATGAAATTATATTGCCGGCTCCATAATCATTTTCCAAAACTTATCTTTGCGCCAAATCGTATTAAAAAAATGAGTCAACATTTAAGTGAACAAGAAATTATCCGTCGCGAAAAATTAAACAAATTACAACAGGCAGGCATTAATGCATATCCGGCAGCATTGTATCCGGTATCGCATTTTTCGAAAGAAATAAAAGATAATTTTTCGGAAGAAAATAAAGAGGTGTATGCAAAAGTTTGCGTGGCCGGCCGTGTGATGAGTATTAATGATAAAGGAAAAGTTTTTTTTATAAAGATCCAGGACAGCAAAGGCATTTTGCAATTGTATGTGAAGCGAGATGAAATTTGCCCCGAAGAAGATAAAAGTTTTTGGGATAATGTTATTAAACACGGTTTGGATCTGGGCGATATTATTGGTTGTACCGGTTTTGTTTTTATTACTAAAACCGGCGAAACATCGGTTCATGCACAAACCATTAGTTTATTAACTAAAAGTTTAAAACCATTGCCGGTTGTTAAACGCGATGAGGAAGGAAATGTTTTTGATGAAGTAACCGATCCCGAATTTCGTTACCGCCAGCGTTATGTTGATTTGATTATTAATCCGCAGGTAAAAGATACATTTGTTAAACGCACCATTTTAATTAATACTATTCGCGAATTTTTAAACGAACGCGGTGCGCTGGAAGTTGATACACCTGTGTTGCAATCTATTCCCGGCGGCGCTGCTGCAAGGCCTTTCATCACTCATCATAATGCATTGGATGTTCCTTTTTATTTGCGCATCGCCAACGAATTGTATTTAAAAAGATTGATTGTTGGCGGATTTGATTGGGTGTACGAATTTAGCCGCAACTTCAGAAACGAAGGAATGGACAGAACACATAATCCCGAGTTTACAGTTTTAGAATGGTACACTGCCTACAAAGATTATTTCTGGATGATGGAAACAACAGAGCAGTTGTTAGAAAAAATTTCCATCGCATTGCACGGAACAACCGATGTGCAAATGGGCGAAACAATTTTAAATTTTAAAGCACCTTACAAACGCATCAGCATTTATGATGCAATAAAAGAAAATACAGGAATTGATGTGAGTGAAATGGATGAAGAAGGTTTGCGTGCTGTTTGCAAACAATTAAAAATTGATGTGCCCAATAATATTGGTAAAGGAAAATTAATTGATGAAATTTTTGGCGCTACCAGCGAACACAAATATGTGCAACCAACTTTTATTATTGATTATCCGGTAGAAATGAGTCCACTTACAAAAAAGCATCGCAGCAAAGCCGGACTGGTAGAGCGTTTCGAGCTGATGGTAAACGGAAAAGAAATTGCAAATGCGTACAGCGAATTAAACGATCCGTTAGATCAACGCGAACGTTTTGAAGAACAAAGTAAATTAATGGAACGCGGCGATGATGAAGCTATGTTTATTGATTATGATTTTTTACGGGCTTTGGAATACGGGATGCCGCCAACAAGTGGTATTGGCATTGGTATCGACCGTTTGTGCATGTTGATGACCAACCAGTCTTCCATACAAGACGTGCTTTTGTTTCCACAGATGAGGCCCGAGAAGAGCGAATAATTTTAGTATAGAGGTACATAAAACAAAATTTATTTTAAATAATTAAAAGCGTGCTTTCTTTAAAGCCGCTTTTATTTTTAATTGCGATTGAATGCCTCCTGGAGTTAAATCGTTTTTAGATAACAACCTTACATAACTGAAATTATATCTGCCACGATAAAATATTGCAGACAAAATACCGGCAATTGTTTTAGGAAGTTTTTTCATCTTTTCAGGTTTATAAATTTAATAGTTTCAAAATCGTGCCAAAAAAATATAAGCTGCTATTGAGTTGTTGAATCTGAAAATTAATCCTGCAAAAAGAAATTTTTTCCATCCTTTGGAAGGAATGCTGCACGATGCATCGTTAACCGCATTTTATATCGGCAGTAAAAATTAATTTAGATCGATTAAAAAAAGAGTGTTGAAAAAATCAACACTCTTTTTTAATAAGAAATATTTTAATCTCTGTAATTCAATGCAGGTTTTCTATCGCCCAATAAAGCTTTGTATTGATAATCGCCTTTTGCTTTTTTAAATTCTTCTTTTGCTTTTTCGATTAGTGACGGATCGGTAAAAACATCAATGGCTGTTAATGCCATTGTTTTTGCGGCAACCATCATTCCTTTGGTTCCAATCTCAGTTCCACCACATGCAACAGCTTGCCAACTGTGTGCCGGTGTTCCCGGAATCCAGGTTGCAGCACGTAATCCAACGGTTGGTGCAGTATAACTAACATCGCCAACATCGGTTGAGCCACCGCCTGCATCTTCTTCAATTTTTAAAGGTTTAATTGTTGCTGCCGATTCTATTGCCGGTGGTTTTGATGTAAATGTTGATTGTATTTTTTTACCAAATTCTATTTCTTCATTTGTATAAGTTACACCGCCCACTTTTTCTAACTCTTTTTGCATCACTTCACCAAGAGTGCGGTTTAACAATAGATCATGTGTTCCGCCAATAATTTCGTAATCCATTGTGGTACCTGTGCCCAAAGTGGCTCCCTCTGCGGCTTTCACCACTCTTTCGAAAATAGATTTTACCATATCCCTGTTTGGATGGCGAACATAATAATATACTTCTGCAAAATCGGGAACAACATTCGGTGCTTTGCCGCCATTGGTTATCACATAGTGAATCCTTGTTTCCTGAGGCACATGTTCACGCATCATGTTAACCATATAATCCATTGCCTCAACGGCATCCAAAGCGCTTCTTCCCTTTTCGGGCGAAGCCGCAGCATGTGCAGCAATTCCGTGAAAACGAAATTTAGCCGAAGTATTTGCCAATGCACTCGTCATCGTTACGCCATTCTCTGCACCCGGATGCCAATGTATTACCACATCAACATCTGCAAATAATCCGGCACGAACCAAATAAACTTTTCCGCTGCCACCTTCTTCGGCCGGACAACCATACACTCTGATGGTGCCTTTTAATTTTTTTTCTTCCATTAATTTTTTTATTTCAATACCTGCGGCAACAGAGGCTGTACCAAATAAATGATGGCCACAACCATGTCCCGCATCTTTTCCTGCGGTTAATTTTTCGGGAATGGCTTGTTGAGATAATCCGGGCAATGCATCATATTCTGCAAGAATTGCAATAATCGGAGAGCCGCTTCCATAAGTTGCAATAAAAGCTGTGGACATATCGGCAATACCGGCAGTAACCTTGAAACCCGCGTCTGTCAAGGTTTTCTGATGTAATGCCGAACTCTTCACTTCTTTATAACCTACTTCGGCATAATCCCAAATTTGTAATGCGATCTTTTTATAATCATCGTATTTATTTTGCAGATCGATGATGGCTTCCGATTTAAAAGCATCAACAGGATTTGCTGCTGATTTTTTTTGCGCGAAAGAAATAACCGAAATTAAAATCGTTGATAAAAATGCAATAAGGTGTTTTGTCTTTCTCATGTGTTTAGGTTTGTTGGCTTGAAAATTAATTATTTTCTGCCTTCAATTACAAATAGTTTTCTTCTAATTTCGCTGCAAATATTTTGAATGAAAGTTTCTGCATTTACTTATGTACGCAACGGTTTGCATTTAGATTATCCTTTTATTGAATCGATAAAAAGCGTGTTGCCTGTTGTTGATGAAATGATTGTTGTAATTGGCGACAGCCATGATGGTTCTCGAAAAGCAGTTGAAAATATTAATGATGCAAAAATTAAAATTATTGATACCGTTTGGGATGATGCAACAAGAAGCGGCGGAAAAATATTTGCAGAACAAGCCAATATTGGCATGGATAATTGCAGCAAAGATGCCGATTGGTTATTTCATATTCAGGCCGATGAAGTGATTCATGAAAAAGATATTCCTGCAATTAAAAATGCGATGAAAAAATATTTGAAGGATGAAAGAGTAGAAGGTTTCTTGTTTAACTTCATTAATTTTTTTGGCGATTACGATCATTACGGGCCATCGCGCAGGTTTCATCAACACGAAATAAGAATTGTGCGCAACCGTCCAAACATCAGAAGCTACAGGGATTCGCAGGGATTCAGAAAATTTATTCATCCCGAAAATCAGTGGGAACAAAAAGGCGAAAAATTATTTGTGAAAAAAATTGATGCCACTATTTATCATTACAGTTATGTGAAGAATCCTAAAAAGCAATTATTAAAAACATTGGAATTCAGTAAACGTTGGCACGAGAATGATGATTGGGTTGAAGAATATTTAGAAAAAAATAAAGACGGTTATGATTTTGGAAGGATCGATTATCTGCATTTATTTAAAACAACACATCCTGCCATCATGCAGCAACGCATTGCGGAGAAAGATTGGAATTATGTGTACGATCCGGCCAACAACGATATGAAACCAAAAGAAAAATTCATGAAGTTTTTGCAGGATGTTACCGGCAAACAATTTTTTATTTACAAGAATTATAAATTGATTTAGCAAAAGTTGAATAAAGTTCTGAACGTTGAAGTGTGCGACGCAACTACAACATCATTGAAATACAAAAGCCGGTAACAAAAAAATTAATGCAACTTATCGCCGAATTCCAATGTTCCCCAAATCAATGCAAGGCCAAATCCCATTAAAATAAGTCCGGAGATTTTATTGATGATATGAATATTATGCGGCGTTAATTTTTGACGGATGCTACCTGCTAAAAATACTTTTGCAATATCGGTTGCCAGCACAAAAACCAAACAGGTGCTGAACATGATGAGGCGATACGTGAAAGACAAATCAACAACCGATGTTGCAATTACCAGCCAAAAACCAATCACTCCGGGATTTAACGTGTTCATAAAATAGCCCGAGAAAAAAGTTTTTACATAATCGCGTTTGGTCATTTTTATTTCCTGTTTCCCATCTTCATTAACAACAACTTTTTTAAATAATAAAACATACACGCCAATTGCAATTAATAAAATACTGCCGCCAATACCAATTGGTTTTTTATATTCTAATAAAATGCGGAATAATTCGGTAAACAATTGGCTGATGACAACCATTGTAATATCGCTGGCACTAACACCTGCAACAAAAGTAAAACCACCTTTATGACCGTTATTGATACTTTGTTTGATGATGGAAAAAATAACCGGACCAACCGAAATGGCAAGCATGATACCCAGAAGAATCCCTTTGATAAAAGCAGCAATCATGAAAATAAAATGAGGCTGTAATTAAAAAGTTTATTGAGCGCTCACCAATTCGCCTTTTAAAAAACGTTGCCAGTCTTCGAGCATCTTGCCTTTTAAAACACGTGGGAATTTATGCTGGCCGCCCATTTTTCCTTTGGCAGTCATAAAATCCATAAACTGTTGTTCGGTTAAAACCTCTAATAAAACATTTTTCAATGCGCTCTTTCGTTCAACAGCATAATCATCATTTAATTCTTTTAATTTATTGTCGATGGTAAGGCGCAATTGTTCTGCATTCACATGATCGTTGCAAGCTACATACCAATGATGCGCAAAAAAGTTTCCGTAAGGAATACCTGCAACGGTAAATTCGGGGATACAAATATTCAGCTCTTCACTGGCCAACTGAATGGCTTTATTCATATTATCAACACTCAGATGTTCGCCAACCAAACTCAAATAATGTTTGGTTCTTCCGGTAATAACAATCTCACATTTTTCTTTATTGGTGAAACGTAATGTGTCGCCAATTAAATAACGCCAGGTTCCTGCAGTTGTGCTGATGAGTAAAGCATATTCTTTTCCTTCTTCCACTTCATGAATCATCAATACTTCAGGATTAGCAACCATTTCGCAATTGGCATCAAAATTTTTTTCATCAAAAGGAACAAACTCTAAAAAAATATGCTCATTGGTAACAAGCTTCATACTCGATGTGTTGGGCCTGTCCTGATAAGCAATAAAGCCTTCGCTTGCCAAATATGTTTCGATATAAATTAATGGCTTGCCCAATAATTTTTCGAATCCTTTTTTATATGGTTCAAAACTTACGCCGCCATGTACAAAGAATGCAAGATTGGGCCATATATCGTGAATGTTATTGAGATGATAACGTTCAATAATCATTTCCATGCACATCTGGATCCATGCAGGAACGCCTACCACAAAACCAATATCCCATTCGGGAGCTTTGGCAACAATATCTTCTAATTTTTTATTCCAGTCTTTTTCTTTTGCAATCTTTTTTCCCGGTTTATAAAAAGGCTGAAACCAGAAAGGCGCTTTTTTTGCTGTAATGCCGCTCAGATCACCGGCATAATAACCGGCACTTTTTTTCTGCAAATCGGTGCTGCCACCTAATGTTAACCAGCCGCGGCCTATAGAACCAATAGGTAAATGTTCGTAATGGCGAAGACTTAATAATTGTTTTACCATTACAACTTTATTACCCTGCAACAAATCGTTGGTAACTGGAATATATTTACTGGCAGCTTCGGATGTGCCCGACGACAAAGCATAATATTTTATTTTGCCGGGCCAGCACACATCGGGAACGCCTTCTAAAGTTTTATGCCACCAATCTTTATAAATAGAATTGTAATTATACGTAGGAACTAATTCCTGAAATTTTTTGCCTGGATGTTTATTTACCAAAATATCATCGAAATGAAATTTCTGGCCAAACTCTGTAAACCTTGCACGCCTCAATAATTTTTTTAATACTTTTATTTGCTGGCGGCGCGGACTGTTTTCAGGTAAATGCAATGCCTTTAAAATTCGTTGAGGAAGTTTTATATCGAAAATGGCCATTGCTGAAAAATTGGTTGTTTATTTGTTTGTTTAAGCCACGAAGCTAAAATATTTGAGGCAAATACGATAATCCGTTCATCAATAGATAAAAAATATCATGCTTGCCTGTAACTGTAATCAATGCTTTTTCGAAGATAGAATTTAATTGGCAATAGTTTCGCCAAAACCTTTTTTAGAATCGCTTCCAACAATACTTTTGCTGCCTGCGGCATGAAAACGAAAACTGATGGAAGAAAAAGACTGCATCACTAAAATAATTTCTGAATATTTTAAACTGCCTTCGCAAAAAATAATTTTTGAAGTATTTGATTGTTGAATAAAATTTTTAAGCGATGAAATATCGGTAACATCCATTGCCAAAATTTTATTTTCTATGCTTGCATTTTTTAAAATGCCTGAAACTTCCTGTTGCTCTGGGAGCGAACCAATAATTAAAGTATCCGCATTTTTATTTTGAAAGGATGAAATAAATTGAAACAAAGGTTCAATCAAAGCTGCAATTGTTTTAATAACAATTGCTGTTTTTATAAATAAAGAAAAAATAAAAGCAACAACACCGTTGTAATGTTTGCCAACAAAAACATTCATAGCATTGTAAAACATGCGTACATAATTTATGTTTTGTTTTTTAACACTTTCGCCTTTGAAATGAATGATGGTTGTTTTACCCAAATAAAAAATCGAATAACCGGCTTGCTGAATCCGATAACTCAGGTCAATGTCTTCGCCGTACATAAAAAAACTTTCATCAAAGCCTTTTATTTTTTCGAGCACTTCTTTTTTTATCATCATAAATGCGCCGGCAAGCACATCAATTTCGTGAATTTGATTTTGATTTAAATTCCCCAAAGCATACCGGTTAAATATTTTGGATGATGGGAATAAACTTGCCAATCCAATTAATTTATAAAAAGATGATACCGGCGAAGGGAACGATCTTTTGCTTTCGGGTAAAAATTTTCCGCTGCCATCAATCATGCGAACGCCTGCTGCACCTGCATTTGCGGTGGTTTCTAAAAAATTGATGCAATGCGTAAAACAATCTTC
>DATAMD010000386.1:0-9300 GCA_036260755.1 Chitinophagaceae bacterium
AGAAAAGGTTTGGCATTAATTGCAAAAAATGATTGTTTAACCTGCCATAAAGTTTCAGAAAAATTAGTGGGACCTGCGTATAAAGATGTTGCCAATAAATATACATCTGCAGATATAAGTAAGTTAGCCGATAAAGTTTTAAAAGGTGGTACAGGTGTATGGGGGCAAATACCAATGACACCGCATCCTAATTTATCTAAAGATGATGCTGAACAAATTGTAAAATATATTATGTTACTTAAAAACAAATAATCATGCACAAACTCATATTGCTTACAATTTTATCGGCTTCATTTTTGTTTGGTAATGCACAAACAAAAAAACAAAACGGTTGGATTTCTTTATTCGATGGCACTTCAACCAAAGGCTGGCATAGCTATGGAAAACAAACAGCAGGCAGTGCATGGAAGGCCGAGAACGGCGAATTACATTTAGACGCTTCTCAAAAAAACGGATGGCAAATAAAAGATGGCGGCGATATTGTAAGTGATGAAGAGTTCGAAAATTTTCATTTAAAATTAGAATGGAAAATTTCTAAAGATGGTAACAGCGGCATTATTTTTTTAGTGCATGAGGATACTGCAAAATATAAATACGTTTGGTTTACCGGTCCCGAAATGCAGATATTAGACAATGCAGGAAATGAAGATGGTAAAATCTATAAACACCATGCCGGCGATTTATATGATTTGATTGCATGTTCTACAGAAACCGTAAAACCTTATGGCGAATGGAACCTTGCCGAAATTATTGTGAACAAAGGAAAATTAGAATTACGTTTAAACGGCACAACAGTTGTTAAAACTAATTTATGGGATGATAGCTGGAAAAAATTAATTGCGGGAAGTAAGTTTAAAACCATGCCCGGATTCGGAACATTTACGAAAGGAAAAATTGCATTGCAGGATCATGGTTTCGATGTTTGGTTTAGAAATATTGAAATTAAAAAACTATAAAAATTTGTTACAACAAAAAGCCATTTGATTTTTCAAGTGGCTTTTTTATTTTGTTTACGGGCTGTAGCTTTTTATGACATAGCCTGTTGCCATAATTTATCCCGATACATCGGGGCTCGGGTCAAAGCCCCATTTTTATGGCAGTAATCACAAACAATCAATTCAAAATTTTTAATTGCTTTACCTTAGCAAAATGCAATTATTAAACGACGAATATTTTATGCGCCAAGCTTTAAACGAAGCAGAGCAGGCATTCGAAAAAGATGAAGTACCCGTTGGCGCCGTGGTGGTCATCAACAATAAAATAATTTCCCGTGCACATAATCAGGTAGAATTATTGAACGATTCAACAGCACACGCCGAAATATTAGCGCTAACTTCAGCATACAATTCTTTAGGTGCAAAATATTTACCCGAAGCAACTTTATATGTTACACTCGAACCCTGTTTAATGTGTTGCGGTGCGATGTATTGGGGAAAGATCGGCAGAATTGTTTATGGTGCAAGCGATGAAAAAAATGGAGGCCTCACCCCTTATTCCCCTCTCCAAACGGCGAGGGGAAATTGGTGGCCTTTTCATCCAAAAACAGAATTGGTAAAAGGCATTCTCGAAAACGAATGTGCTTTTTTAATAAAATCTTTTTTTAAAAATAAAAGATGAGTTGATCGATCAACTTTGCGAAAGTTAAAATACATCTCGTCGAAATTTAATTACTGATTTTAATACCATATTTGCATTTCAAAATGCGTTGAGAAAAATAATCGCTCGTATCAAAATAAAATTATGCAAACAGATTTTTTAGTTATCGGAAGCGGCATTGCAGGATTAACGTATTCATTGAAAGTTGCCAAACATCATCCCGATAAAAAAATAATTGTCATCACCAAAACCGATGCCGACGAAACAAATACAAAATATGCGCAGGGCGGCATTGCGGGAGTGATGGACGAAACAAAAGACAGTTACGAAAAACATATTGATGATACCGAAATTGCCGGCGATGGTTTGTGCAATAAACAGGTGGTGGAGATTGTTGTGAAAGAAGGCCCCGAAAGAATTAAAGAAATAATTAAATACGGTGCCGAGTTTGATAAAGATGAAAATGGCGCTTATGCTTTAGGCCGCGAAGGCGGACACAGCGAATACAGGATATTGCATCACAAAGATGTTACAGGAAAAGAGATGGAACGTGCATTGCTCGAAGAAGTAAAGCAAACAAAAAATATCACACTCATCAAACATTGTTTTGTGATTGATATCATCACACAACATCATCTTGGTTTTTTGGTAACAAAATCAACGCCCGATATTGCATGTTATGGTGTGTATGTTTTAAACCTTAATACCAATCAAATAGAAAAAATTCTTTCCAAAATAACATTGCTGGCAACAGGCGGTAATGGCCAGGCATATCGCATCACAACAAATCCGCGTATTGCAACCGGCGATGGCATTGCAATGGTGTACCGTGCCAAAGGAAGAATTGAGAATATGGAATTTATTCAGTTTCACCCAACAGCATTATTCGAGCCCGGTGTGTCGCCGTCGTTTTTAATTACTGAAGCGGTTCGCGGCGATGGCGGTATTCTTCGCAATAAAAATGGCGAAGCCTTCATGGAAAAATATGATGAGCGAAAAGATCTGGCGCCACGCGATATTGTTGCAAGGGCCATCGATAATGAAATGAAAAAAGCCGGAACCGAACATGTTTATTTAGATTGCCGCCAAATCAGCAAAGAAAATTTTATTCATCATTTTCCTAATATTTACGAAAAATGTTTAAGCATAGGTATTGATGTTACCAAACAAATGATTCCTGTTTCGCCTGCGGCACATTATAGTTGCGGTGGCATTAAAACCGATGAGCGGGGCCGAACATCGATCAAAAATTTATATGCCTGCGGCGAATGTGCCAGCACCGGATTGCATGGTGCCAATCGCTTAGCCAGTAACAGTTTGCTTGAAGCAATGGTTTTTGGGCATCGTTGTTATTTGGATAGTGCCGATAAAATAAATACAATAAATTTTGAAAATAATATTCCCGATTGGAATGAAACCGGAACATCGCATCCGCGTGAAATGATCTTAATTACACAGAGTTTAAAAGAACTGCAATTGGTGATGAGCGATTATGTTGGTATTGTTAGAACCGATGTTCGTTTGCAAAGAGCCATGAAACGATTGGATTTATTATTTGCCGAAACCGAAGAGTTGTATCGTTCAACAAAAGTATCGCCGCAATTATGTGAACTGCGTAATTTAATTACCGTTGGATATTTAATTGTAAAAGGTGCGGAGTTCAGGAAAGAAAGCAGAGGGCTGCATTACAACACCGATCATCCGGGTAAAAGTGTGTTGTTGCAAAATATTATTTTATAGAAAACGTACAAATATTTATTACTTAATTTTTAGTTGATGTATTATTTAGTTTACTCAATTTTTTATTTGCTTTCGCTGCTGCCCTGGTGGATCATGTATCGTATTAGTGATGGAATTTATTTTTTGATCTACTATGTTTTCGGTTACAGGAAAGAGGTCGTGATGAAAAATTTATTAATTGCCTTTCCCGAGAAAACAGAGAAAGAAAGAATACGAATTGCAAAAGATTTCTATCATCATTTTGTAGATACTTTTTTAGAAACCATTAAACTGTTTTCTATTTCGGAAAAAGAATTGAAAAAACGTTTTGTTTGTAATTATGAAGTAATGAATGATTTGTTCGGTTCGGGCAAAAATGTTCAACTGCATTCCGGGCATTTTTTTAATTGGGAATTCTGGAACCTTGCTTATTCTGCTAATTCTAAGTACCCGCTTATTGGCGTATATATTCCGTTAAGCAATAAAGTGATGGATAAAATAATTTTTAAAATGCGCAGCAGATTTGGAACAATTTTAATTGCCGGAGATAAATTCAGAACGCAGTTTCATAATCATATAAATAAAAGATATGCGCTGGCATTGGGTGCCGATCAAAATCCCGGGAACCCGAAAGCATCTTACTGGCTTACGTTTTTTGGCAAATTAACACCTTTTATTACCGGACCCGAACGTGGTTCTTTTTCTGCAAATCCGGCAATTATTTTTAGTACTTTTTATCCGGTTAAACGTGGTTATTATCGTTCGGAATTAAAACTTATTACTACCCAACCAAATACTTTGCAGAAAGGTGAGCTAACAAAATTGTACCGGGATTTTTTAGAAGAACAAATTAAACTTCGCCCCTCAAATTATTTATGGAGCCACCGGAGATGGAAGTTTGAATTTGATGAAAGTAAATATGGAAAATTAGTTGTTTAAAATAATTGCCAACCTTAAAAAGGTTGGCAATTATTTTTGTTGGGTATTGTTTTGCAGTACAAGTGTGCGACGCAACTACAGTTTAATTAAAATACAACAGCTTAGTACAAAAAATTAATTTAAAACTTCTGTACTTTTTTCAATTTCGAATTTATCTTTTAATTCTACAATTTTTTTCCAGCCGCCTTCTACATTTCTGATATTATGAAAGCCTTGTTTTTTTATTAATGAAGAAGAGATTACACTTCTGTAACCACCGGCACAATGCACATAAATATTTTGTTGATCATCCAGGTTTGCCATACTTCCAGGATCAATTAATTCGGGCAAAGGAATATTTACGGCCTGTTTAATATGGCCATCGGCAAATTCGGCTTCCTTTCTAACATCAATGATGACGAGCTTTTCGTCGAATGGTATATCCATTGCCAATTCGTCGGCTTCAATATTTATTATCAGATCTATTTTTTCGCCGGCCGTTTTCCATGCATCAAAACCACCTTGTAAAAACCCTTCGAATTTTTCGAAGCCAACTCTTGCCAAACGAACAACAGATTCTTTTTCTTTTCCCTGCTCGGTTACTAAAACAATTGGTTTATCGAACGGTAATAAACTTCCTGCCCATTCTGCAAACCGCCCTTCCAATCCAATAAAAACAGAGCCGGGTACAAATCCATCCATAAAAACAGAAGCATTTCTTGTGTCTAAAATAATAATGCTTTCATTTTTTATTTTCGATTTGAATTGCTCAACAGTTAATGGTTGCAATCCTTTTTCGATTAATGCATTAATGTTTTCGTATCCTTCTTTATTAATTTTTGCATTGATGGGAAAATATTGCGGAGGTGCTTCCAATCCTTCGGTAACAGCTTTTATAAAATCATCTTTCGAATTTTGCAATAAAGCATAATTGGTTTGCTTTTGCTCGCCGATGGTGCTGAATGTTTCGGGGCCTAAATTTTTTCCGCAACTGCTGCCGGCTCCGTGTGCAGGATATAAAATAACATCATCGGCCAGTGGCATGATCTTTTTTTGGATGCCTTCGTACATCATGCCTGCAAGATCATTCATCGTTAGTTCTTCGCCTTTTTGTGCAAGATCGGGACGGCCAACATCGCCAACAAATAATGTATCACCTGTAAAAACTGCATGATCTTTTTTATTTTCATCCTTCAATAAAAAACAACTGCTTTCCAAAGTGTGGCCGGGCGTATGTAAAACCTCGATGCTTATTTTTCCGAGTAAAAATGTTTCGCCGTCTTTTGCAATATGAACAGGAAGTTGTGTAACTGTATCGGGGCCATACACAATGGTTGCGCCTGATGCAGCAGCAAGGTCGAAATGACCGCTTACAAAATCTGCATGAAAATGTGTTTCAAAAATGTATTTGATTTTTGCTTTGCGTTCCTGCGCCAGTTGAAGGTATTCATCAATATCCCGCAAAGGGTCTATTACAGCAGCTTCGCCATCGCTTTCAATATAATAAGCGGCTTCGCTTAAACATCCGGTATATAATTGTTTGATAAACATAATCAGTTCATTTAAAACAAAGATAATAGCAGTGGCTATTTAAAAATAATTATTGAAATAAATAAAAATGCCCGCTGTTAACGGGCATTTAAAAAATTACAGTGATAAGTTATTCTACTAAATCAACTGAATATTTCATCACTTCGGCAATGCGTGAATAATTAGGAGAATAGAAAATGAATTTGCCATTACGAATTGTACTTACAATTCCTGCACGGCGTAAAATAGCCAAGTGCTGCGATGCAACTGATTGTTCGAGTCTGAGTTTGACATACAATTCAGTTACAGTCATTTTCTTGTTTTCATCAAGCAACTTCAACATTTGTTGACGAAGTTTGTGATTTAATGCTCTTAAAATCATTGCCGCCTTCTTTGTTTGAAGGAAATTGATTTTAACAGAAGTCTTACCATTGTTGAGTGTAAGTGTTGTTAATGGATGGTTCATGTTAATAAAAATTGGGGGTTAAAAAAATTTTCATTTTTGAGTTATAAAGTTAAAATAAATTGTAATTGATTTTACATATTTCAAAAAAAATATTTCTTAAATTATTTTTTGATATTGAAAAATTCTTTTAAATAAAGCGGCTCGCTGTAAGCTATATCATTGAACTTGTTATTTTTAAACCGAAGTGCAGCAAGCATCGAAAGATGTATAACATTATGTTTTGTATTGAAAAAAATTACATTTTGATGACTGAGTAAACCCTGCAGCTTGCTGCTGCCGCTGCCGCTGAATATTATGGACCGGTTGGCCGGTTCTTTCGAGAAGGAATGTTCGTCCAGTATCATGGCTGTTGGTTGTAAAACGTTCTCCAACTGACTGTTATAAATTGCCGTAAACACTTCCATTCTTCGTGCGTCAATCATCGGGCAAAACAATATTTCATCAATTTTCAATTGTTTATTTTTGCTTTCCATGATCGAAGCCAATGCCATTACTTCCAAAGTGTTGATGAGGATGAGGGGCTTTTTCAATGCATAGCATAATCCTTTTGCAGTGGCTAAACCAACTCTTAAACCGGTATAACTGCCGGGGCCTTGTGTAACTGCAACGGCATCGATCGAAGAAAATGATATCCCTTTTTTAACAATAATTTTTTTTATTGCCGATTGAACAAAGCCGGCATGGTTCTTCTGATCCCGGCTTTCCTCAATAGCCAGAACGTTCTCACCGTCGCTGATGCAAACACCGGCATACTCTGTTGCTGTATCTATATTTAATATTAATGCCATTATTTTATTTATTGATAAAAATACCGCTAAGCAAATTTAGGTTGGAGAGTTGATGGAAATGCAGTTATTTGCCAACGAAATAAAATCTATTGTATGTCGAAACAAATTATCAATACAGCTAATGCACCTGCACCTATTGGTCCGTATAATCAAGCTGTGAAAATAGGTGATTTATTATTTATGAGCGGGCAAGTTGCCATTGATCCCTCAACAAACGAATTAATAAATGGTTCCATAAAAGATGAAACGCATCAGGTAATGAAAAATTTGAAAGCAATTTTAGACGAAGCAAAAATTACTTTCGAACATGTTGTCAAAACAACCATTTTTTTAAGCGATATGAGTTTATTTGCCGAAGTGAATGAAGTGTATGGCTCGTATTTTAACGGCGATTATCCTGCACGCGAAACAGTTGCTGTAAAAGGATTGCCAAAGAATGTGAATGTTGAAATAAGTATGATCGCAACAGTAAGGTTATAAAAAAAACGCGAGTTGCAAGTTAAATACCCGCAGCTCGCAGCTTTTTCACTCGTAGCATTTCTTTAAATTATTTCGTAAGTACCGTTGCTGGTGTTGGTGATATAAACTTCGGGATGCACATTAAACTTTTTAAAGTAAGCAGCTGTAATTTCGTTAACCGTTGCATCTGTTTTTTCTTTTTCTATAATGTTGATGGTACAGCCGCCAAAACCGCCACCCATCAGCCTTGAGCCGATAATGGAAGAATGTTTTTCAGCTTCTTCAACTAAAAAATCCAATTCGTCGCAACTAACTTCATACAACTTGCTTAAACCTTGGTGCGTTTGAAACATCAGTTTGCCAAATTCTACCAAATTATTTTCTTCCAAAAGTTTTCCGGCTAATTGTGTACGTTCAATTTCTTCGGTAACATATAAACAACGATCGAAAGTTTTTTCATCCAGCACATTTTTATTTTCGATTACTTGCTTTGATGAAATACTTCTGAATGATTTGGCTTGGGGCAGTTTTGTTTTTAATAATTTAAATCCATCCTCGCAATTCTTTCTTCTTTTATTATACTCGCCGCTGGCTAAAGAATGATGCACTTTTGTGTTGATTAAAACAATATTATATTTTTCTAATTGCAAAGGAAAATGTTTGTGTTCCAGCGATGTGCAATCCAATAAAATTACATGATCTTTTTGCCCGTTTAAACTTGCAAACTGATCCATGATACCGCAATTAACACCGGGATAACCATGCTCGGCTTTTTGTGCCAGCAAAGCCATTTCAATTCTGTTCATTCCAAAATTAAAAATGGTATTTAATGCAAATAATAATCCGCCTTCAACTGCGGCTGAAGAAGATAAACCTGCGCCCACCGGAAGGTTGCCGCCAAATGCGCAATCAAATCCGCCGAAAGAAACATTATTTAATTGCAGCACATGCAAAACGCCAAGCACATAATTTTTCCAGCTTTCGTTTTTTTCTATTTTATCTATTTCAATACTGTACGAATCATTCAAATCAACACTAATAAAATTTACTTTATTCGTGTTGTTGGCTGCAACGGCAAACCAAACGCCTTTATCTATGGCGGCGGGCATTACAAAGCCATCGTTGTAATCGATATGTTCGCCGATTAAATTAATCCGGCCGGGCGAATAAAATAATTTTGGTGTGGTAGAAAAAATGTTCTTTAAACGCTGATAAAATTTGTTGTTGTGTTGACATAATTTAGATTGCTTTCAGTTGATAAAAAGTAGTGAATGTATAAGTATGATTGGGTTCTAACAATTTTAGCCCAATACCATTATTAAATGCATCGGGTGCGCCGCTTAGGTTTTCGATGGCAATACTTTCGCGGTGCGGCGGTGTATAAATTTGTAAATAAGGATAAGATGCTTCGGGCAAAATAGTTAATTGTATTTGCGAATTACTTAACACGCATTTGGGATGTGATGATTGATTTAATTCGAAACAATTATCTAAAAAAGTGTCTTCTAATAATTTGCCATTTACAAAACGTTCGTCTTTTAGTTTCTTGCCTGTTGGTAATAAAGTATCATCAAACTCAAGCATGGTATCGCTGTCAAACTGAAGTGTGCATTGATTTACACTCGTTCCTAAATTAAAATACGGGTGCCATCCTTCGGCATACGGAATAGTATTTTTATTTACATGATAAACAGCGGCCCTGACACTTATTTTATTATCGGCTTCTAATTTCCATTTTAATGTTACATCATAATCAAACGGATAACCTTTATCGGTTGCATGATAACGATGATGTAATGTTACAGATGCATGCGAATCATCTTC
>DATAMD010000391.1:0-3322 GCA_036260755.1 Chitinophagaceae bacterium
TTCGATTGTTTTAAAAGATGTGAATGTTGCTAAAGCAATCGATACAATCGAAAAAGCTGCATTTACGGGTGAAGTTGGCGATGGAATGATTTTCAGTTACAATATTGAAGAATCAGTAAGAATAAGCAGTGGTGCCAGAGGTGAAGCCTCTACTGCCGGCCCCGGAGATAAAATTTAACCCATTTAATTAATTAAAAAACAACAACATGATGCGTAAAATATTATTACTTGCTTTTACATTCATACTTTCCATAACGGTATTGAACACGAATGCACAAACAACCAAAGCTCCCGATCCCGGAGGTATTACTACCGGTGTATTTAGCGATATTGATACAACCGCACCAAAAGTGGTTGACTCTATATCAAAATCTAAAGACACAACCATCGCCGGATTAAATGCAACCGTAAACAAATTATCGGCTGCTGTTGCAACCATCGGTAATGCCGACGGACATAATAAAATTAGTATCAACATGGTTTGGTTATTAATCGGTGGATTCCTTGTATTCTTTATGCAGGCAGGTTTTGCATTAGTAGAAACAGGATTAACCCGTGCCAAAAATGTGGCTCATACCATGGCTATGAATCTCTTTGTATATCCCGCAGGTTGTTTAGGTTTTTTTATATGCGGTTTTGCAATCATGTTTGGCGGCATAGGCGCATTAGGAACACTTGGAGGATTTGATGGATTAAATCAGGAATTTACTATCAGCCTTTTCGGACATACATTTGGTTTGTTTGGTACCAAAGGCTTTTTCATGAATGGAATTTATGATGTAAGCGTATTAGGATTTTTTGTATTCCAGGCTGTATTTATGGATGCAACTGCAACCATCCCAACAGGAGCAATGGCAGAACGTTGGAAGTTTGCTTCTTTTGCAATATCCGGACTTCTTATTGGCGGACTTATTTATCCTATCTATGGCAACTGGGTATGGGGTGGCGGATGGTTATCTCAGTTAGGTGCTAACTTTGGATTAGGTCATGGTCATGTTGACTTTGCAGGTTCATCCGTAGTACACTTATCTGGTGGTGTTTTAGCATTTGTAGGTGCAAAAATGCTTGGTTCAAGAATTGGGAAATACAATAAAGACAAATCGCCAAACGCTATTCCCGGTCATAACATACCAATGGCGGTTTTAGGTACATTAGTACTTGCTTTTGGATGGTTCGGATTTAATGCCGGTTCTACTTTAGCAGGAACTGATTTAAGATTTTCAGTAGTTGCGTTTAATACTATGATCGCATCCTGCGGTGGTGCAGCAGCAGCTACATTGTGGATTTGGTTTGTACGCGGTACTAAACCGGATGTGAGTATGATGTGTAACGGATTGCTGGCCGGCTTGGTTGCAATTACCGCACCGTGTGCATTTGTTTCTCCATTAGGTGGTTTAATTATCGGGTTACTTTCAGGTATTATTGTAGTGGAAGTTACTTTCTTTGTTGAAAGAAAACTTAAGATTGATGATCCTGTAGGTGCAATAGCGGTGCATGGAGCTAATGGCCTTTGGGGTGTATTAGCGCTTGGTTTATTTGCCGATGGTACTTATGGAGATGGATTAAATGGTGTAAAAGGAACCGTAAAAGGTTTGTTTTATGGTGATAGCGGGCAGTTTGTTGCTGAATTGATTGGCGGCTTAGTAAATATTATTTGGTTTGCAATAGCAGGCTGGATAATGTTTAAATTATTAGATGTATTAGTTGGAAACAGGGTTAGTCCGGAAGTTGAATTAAACGGATTAGACCTTCCTGAAATGGGTATCGACGGTTATTCCGGAATAAGAATGGATAAAAATGCCGAAACACCATTATCTCGATAAGATTATAGCAAGCAACCAAAACGCCAAAACAAAAATAGCCATCGTAATGATGGCTGTTTTTTTTAATGAATATTTCCTATTCGAATCATTGCAATATTTTTTGCAGTATCCAACTCAACCCAACAACAACCAAAGCACCAATCACATTCAACCACAAAAATCCAAGCCCGATGATATTATATTTATCTAAAAAGAAAACAGCAATCACAATTAGTTCGCCAACGATGGCCGCAATAAATACGGCATTGCTTTTTATATTTTTTAAATAAAATGCAACGAGAAAAATACCGAGTATCACACCGTAAAATAACGAGCCCATAATATTTACTACTTCAATTAAACTGCCCATACCGGTTGCAAATTCGGCAACAATAATCGAAAAGATGCCCCATCCTAAAGTAAAATATCTCGATATATGATATCTTTTTTCTTCGGCTTCATCACTCCTGTCGGGGTGCAAATGATTTTTTTTAAATCGCAAATGAAAATCAACCACAGAGCAGCTTGCCAGCGAATTTAATGCCGCGGCAATAGAGCCCCATGCCGCTAAAAAAATAATAGCAATCAATAAGCCAACCAATCCTTTGGGCAAATAATCAATTACAAAACGAAGAAAAATATAATTGGTATCATTATCATCGCCTTTCACATCTTTCGATCGTATTAAATTTTTATACTCGTTGCGCAATGCCTCGCTTTGTTGATTGAGT
Source organism: Chitinophagaceae bacterium (assembly GCA_036260755.1). Classification (GTDB taxonomy): domain Bacteria; phylum Bacteroidota; class Bacteroidia; order Chitinophagales; family Chitinophagaceae; genus CAIQDX01. Next base: position 2,534 of record DATAMD010000391.1, read on the forward strand.
TTCTGTAATTTCTGCCTCGAATTTGTTTCATCATTCTTCCAGTTGGCAACAGCATTTTGTTTTTGTTGATTGATGATCTCGTATTTATTTTCTAATGCAGCAGCTTCATTTTTTTCGTTGCTGTGCAATAGTTTTTGTTGCTGCACTGCATTAAAAAAAATGGGTTGTTCTTTAAACTGATAAAAAGTAAACATCATGGCGCCCAGCAATAAAATAAAAAATTGCATCGGCACTTTTATTAATCCGTTCAGCAATAAACCTGTTTTACTTTCTTTATCGTCTTTCGCTGTTAAGTAGCGCCCCACCTGCGATTGATCGGTTCCAAAATAACTCAGCGCCAAAAAAAATCCGCCAATCACACCGCTGACAATATTGTATTTATCTTTCCAGTCAAACCCTTTGCCGGTAAAGCCTGTGGTAATCACATTCATCTTTCCGCTGTTGCCGCTGATCTTTAATGCATCCATAAAACCCATGCCCGATGGCAATAAATGTATCATCCAATAACCGGTAACAATCATGCCGATAAAAATAATTACCAATTGCAATTGTTGTGTATAAGCAACTGCTTTTGCACCGCCGCTAACGGTATAAATAATTAATAAGCCGCCCATGAAAATGTTTGTCCAGAAAATATCCCAGCCAAATAACGATGATAAAATAATCGACGGCGCATAAATACTTATGCCGGTTGATAAACCTCTCGATAATAAAAATAATGATGAAGTAAAGGTTCTTGTTTTTAAATCGAAACGTTGTTCTAAAAATTCATATGCCGTGAACACTTTT
>DATAMD010000327.1:0-1673 GCA_036260755.1 Chitinophagaceae bacterium
AAATATTTATTCCTGGTTATTGGCTCGCCTTTATTTGCATATCTGAGCGAGAAAACAGAAGCCATCATTGAAGGAAAAGATTTGCCTTTCAGCTTTACTCAATTAGGAAAAGATATTTTTCGCGGCGTAAGCATTGCAGGCAAAAACAGTATCACGCAAATAGTTTACGGTCTTGCAATTTTATTTGTGTGCGCAATTCCGGTTGCAGGAATGATTACACCCATACTTGCTGTATTGATTGAATGTTATTATTACGGATACTCGATGCTCGATTACAGTTTAAAACGACATAATAAATCTATTGCCGAAAGCACTGTTTATATTTCGCAGCATAAAGGATTGGCCATAGGCAACGGAATAGTTTTTTATGCCATGCATTTATTGCCGTTTGTTGGTTGGACACTGGCACCCGCCTATTCGGTTGTGGCAGCAACTTTAAGTATTTATCCCCTGAAAGAAAGTTCCGCTTCTAATTAATTAATTTAGTGCAATGAGTTCAGGTAAAGTTTTTTTAATACCAACTGTTTTGCATGAGGATGCCATTGAAACCATTCCTGCATATATTTTGGATGCAATAAAAAATTGCCAGATATTTTTTGTGGAGAATGAAAAAACGGCAAGGCGATTTTTAAAAAAATTATGGAAAGAAATGGTAATTGATGATTATCAATGGTTCGCTATTCATAAAGCCGAGCAAGAAGTTAAACAACAATTTATTCAATTACTTAAACAAGGAAAAAATATCGGCATCATCAGCGAAGCCGGCTGTCCGGGTGTTGCCGATCCCGGACAAATTTTAGTCGAAGCTGCACAACATATTGGTGCAACGCTGAAACCCTTGGTGGGGCCGAGTTCCATACTGTTGGCTTTAATGGCAAGTGGCATGAACGGACAAAACTTTCAGTTTTACGGTTATTTGCCGATCGATAGTTTAGAACGAAAAAATGCAATTAAAGAATTAGAAACTTATTCGCATAAAAAAAATTGCACACAAATTTTTATTGAAACACCTTACCGCAACAATCAACTGATAAAAGATTTGCTGCATTATTGCAGAGAAGAAACAAAACTTTGTATGGCTGTTGATATTACTGCATCAACAGAAACTATTATTACAAAAACTGTTAAGGAATGGAAACAATCTGTTCCGGATATTCATAAACGGTTGGCAATTTTTTTACTGCATGCATCTTAATGCCGAATAAAGAACAAAGCGTACAAGTGTGCGACGCAACGAAGATGCCATGAAAATAAAAAAGTCCGTCAACAAAAAATTATGGTACCGCCACTTTTTTTCTTTGTACGGTATTGGCACTAAAATACCCTAAACATCCGCCGGTAATATTGCTTACCGGATTTTCGGGAGTGGTAGAATTTTGTTGAAGATTGGACAGCGAATTGTAATACCGGTAAACATTTTTATCGATGCAGCGCATTTCAACATGTATGGTATCGCCGGATGAAATGGTGCTGTCGGCAACAATTAATGGCCTTGTGCTGATGCCCCCATCATTGAATCTATCGTCCCAAACAAAAAAGAATCCTGCAGAAAAACTTTTATCCGGATATTCGATTGTTTCTGTAAAACTATAATAATTGCTAATGCCTGCAGAATCGGTAACATTCAGCAGCAGCAACGATTTTCCCACTGTTTCGGGTGCAATTGTAAAAAT
>DATAMD010000398.1:0-4292 GCA_036260755.1 Chitinophagaceae bacterium
TGCGGTTTGCAGTTTTTGATATTGTTCTGTAATTTTTTCGGCATGGTATACATACAGCGGCGTGCCAAATTTTTTGGCAGCATTTAAAAGTTGTTCGTTTGATAATTGTTGCGACATGTTGCGAAGATAACAGTATCTTAATTTACTGCTGCAATGTCGGCTTCTATTTTAGATGGTTTATTCGGGCGAAGATGTTTCTTCTTGCTTATGTTCATCATCTTTATTTTCTATCAGTTGGCCTTCTTCCGAAATTGAAATAGTTGTTTCTTCAATAATTATTTCTTCTTCAACAATCATTACTTCCTCTTGCGGCAAATCTGTGTTGCTGGTAAAATCTTCGGGATTAATAATGGTGCCTTCAATAATTTGTTCGGCCAATACTTCTTTGATCTTTGGCAGATCGGCGGTTGTATTAATGCCAAAATAATCCATAAAACTTTTTGAAGTTGTATAAACCAAAGGATGACCCGGTAGTTTTTCGTTCCTGCCGGCAATAACAATTAATTCTTTTTCCAATAATTTCTGAACACTGTAATCGCTGTTTACACCGCGGATAGATTCTATTTCGCCTTTGGTGATAGGTTGTTTGTAAGCGATGATGGCTAATGTTTCCAAAGCCGCATTGGATAAGCGTTTCAGGAACTTATCGCCGTTTAACTGAGAAATAGTTTTATGAAAATCTTTCTTGGTTAGAAATTGCCAGCCACCACCACTTTCTTTTACTTCAAAAGGATAAAATTCGGAAGCATATTTTTCGCGGATGCCATCCAAACAACTTTCCACCTGATCCAATGAAACACGTTCATCCATAAAACCAAAAGCATTGTTGATGAGTTCAACAACTTCCAAACTTGTCAGTGGTTTTTCACTGGCAAAGATGAGTACTTCGATATGTGGTATGATTAAAGAAAGTTCCAATTGCAGATGTTTAAAATGTTTAAATGTTTAAGAAGTTTAAAAAGTTAGAGTTTAGTATTTGAACATTAAACATTTCGAACTTTTAAACCTTTTAAACTATTTCTATCCTTGCAAAGCAGCAGCACCACTTACAATTTCGGTAAGTTCGGTTGTAATGGCAGCCTGTCTTGCACGGTTGTACGAAATTTTTAATGTTTTTAATAACTCGTTAGCGTTTTCGGTTGCTTTATCCATTGCCGTCATTCTTGCTCCATGTTCGCTTGCACCGCCATCCAATACAGCTTTAAACAATTGTGTGTTTAAAATTTTAGGCATTAATTCAGCAATCAAAGCATCTTTTTCGGGCTCAAAAATAAAGTCGGCTTTTTTGGTACCCGAAATGTTTTGAGTTTTTGGAATCGGCAAAAATTGTTCGGCCGCAAAACGTTGTGTGGCAGCGTTTTTAAATTCGCTGTAAATAATTTCAACAGCATCAAACTCCTTGTTCTCAAAGGCTTTTACGGCAGCCTGTGAAGCAACCTGCACATTTTCGAAAGTTAAATTGTGATAGAGGTCTTTGTAAGTTGCATCGGTTTTATATCCCATTTTTGTTAATCCTTCGTAGCCTTTTTTACCAATGTTCCAGATAGTTACATTGCTTTTTTTATACGCAGCTTCATATTTATCGGCAATAGTTTGTTTTGCTAATTTTATAATGTTCGAATTGTAGGCGCCGCACAAACTTCTGTCGCTGGTAATCACAATCAATAATACTTTTTCTATATTTCTTTCTTCAGCTAATTTTAAACTCGAACCGCCATCAGCATTGCTAACAATATTGGTAAGTACTTCCTGCAATTTTTTTGCATAAGGTCTCATCTGAATAATAGCATCCTGTGCTTTGCGCAATTTAGCGGCACTTACCAATTTCATTGCTTTGGTAATTTGTTGCGAGCCCTGCACACTTTTAATACGGTTACGAACTTCTTTTAACTGACCGGCCATTGAAATAAAGTTTATGGTTTGTTAGTTTATTGGTTTAATCATAAACCTTTTAAACTTTTTAAACCTGTTTTTAATCGGCAGCAAAAGTAACAGAAAAGCCTCTAAATTCCATCCATCCATAAAAATCTGTGGAAATTCTTTCTGCAAAAGGGTTACAGCGTTTTTTGAGCGATCTGTAAAACCGCATTTCAATATCGTTAACTTATTGATAAAGCTGCTCCCCAATCAATCTTACGGCTGTACAACCTCCAAATTCTTTACCTTTGGCGGCCTTTAAAAACAGTGCCATTTTGACCATAAAATATTTGTAGCACCGTTTTTGAAAAGCCAAACAATTATTTATTATAACAGAACTAATGATATGTTGAACATTTTATCAAAAATATTAGGCGGTAATAAAAGCGAAAAAGATGTGGCTAAAATTCAGCCATACGTAACCAAGATCAATCAATTCTTTCAGCAATATGAAAGCCTTTCCAACGATGAACTGGGGAATAAAACCGTTGAGTTTAAACAACGCATTAAAGAACATTTAAAAGATATTGATGCAGAGATTTCGGGCAAGCAACAGCAAGCCGATGATTTGCCTGCGGCCGATATTCATACCAAAGATGCCATTTATCAGGAGGTTGATAAATTAAAAAAAGAACGCGATAAACAGATCGAAGTAATTCTTGATAAAATTTTGCCCGAAGCTTTTGCCGTGGTAAAAGAAACAGCACGCCGCTTTAAGGAAAATACAGAATTAGTTTCTACGGCAACTGATCTCGACAGAAATTTATCGGTAACAAAAGAGTATGTAAAAATTAACGGCAATCAATCAATCTTTCAAAACACATGGACCGCTGCAGGCGGTAAAGTAACCTGGAATATGGTGCATTACGATGTGCAGTTGTTGGGTGGTATTGTGTTACATCAGGGAAAGATTTCTGAAATGTCGACCGGTGAGGGTAAAACATTGGTATCAACATTACCATCTTATTTAAATGCATTGGCCGGCGAAGGTGTGCATGTGGTTACCGTGAATGATTATCTGGCAAAACGTGATAGCGAATGGAACGGTACTTTATTTGAATGGTTAGGATTAACGGTTGATTGCATTGATAAACACGAACCCAATGGCGAAGCAAGGCGCAAAGCATATTTAGCCGATATTACTTACGGAACAAATAACGAATTTGGTTTTGATTATTTGCGCGATAATATGGTACACAGCCCTGATGAAATGGTGCAACGCAAACATCATTTTGCAATGGTTGATGAAGTGGATAGTGTTTTGATTGATGATGCAAGAACACCATTAATTATTTCGGGCCCGATTGGCCGTCAGGATAATATCGAACAATTCTTTGAACTGAAACCAAGAATTGAAAAATTGGTGGAAGCACAGAAACGTGCAACCAATCAATTTTTAATTGAAGCAAAGAAAAAAATTGCAGAAGGTAATGATGATCCTAAGGATGGCGGATTAGCGCTATTTCGTGCGCAGCGCGGCTTACCTAAGAATAACGCATTAATTAAATATTTAAGCGAACCGGGCATTAGAGTAAAATTGCAGAAGGCCGAAAATTATTATTTAGCCGATCAATCGCGTGAAATGCCAAAGGCCGATGAAGAATTATATTTTTACATCGACGAAAAAAATAATTCGGTTGAATTAACCGATAAAGGAATTCAACTCATTACCAAAGCAGGAGAAGATCCGAACTTTTTTATCATTCCCGATATCAGCGTTACATTAGCCGATATTGAAAAAAATATTTCATTAGATGCAGAACAAAAATTGCATCAGAAAGAAAATATCATCAACGATTATTCTGTTAAGGCCGATCGTATTCACACCGTTCAGCAATTATTAAAAGCTTATACTTTATTTGATAAAGATGTTGAATATGTGGTGTTGGATGAACAGGTAAAAATTGTTGATGAGCAAACAGGCCGCATTCTCGATGGCCGCCGTTACTCTGATGGATTGCATCAGGCCATCGAAGCAAAAGAAAATGTAAAGATCGAAGCAACCACGCAAACCTATGCTACGGTTACATTGCAGAATTATTTCAGAATGTATCATAAGTTGTGCGGTATGACCGGTACTGCCGAAACCGAAGCCGCTGAGTTGTGGGATATTTATAAATTAGATGTGGTAACTATTCCAACTAATGTTCCATGCATCCGTGTCGATGATCAGGATTTAGTGTTTAAAACGAAGCGTGAAAAGTTTGGTGCGGTGATAGATGAAATAACAAAATTGCGTAATGCAGGAAGGCCGGTTTTGGTTGGTACAACATCTGTTGAAGTGAGTGAATTGCTGAGCAGAATGTTGCGGCAAAAACAAGTTCCGCATAATGTATTAAATGCAAAACAACATGCACGTGAAGCGCAAATCGTTG
>DATAMD010000401.1:0-6337 GCA_036260755.1 Chitinophagaceae bacterium
GGAAGTATGGTGTTGGACAGAGAGAATAAAATTGCGTATGCCTGTTTATCGAAACGGACCGAAAAAAAATTATTGGAAAAATTCTGTCAGGCTTTTAATTATTCGCATGTTGCATTTATAGCTGTTGACAAACAGCAAAATCCAATTTATCACACTAATGTGATGATGTCTGTTGCCGATAAATATGTGGTGATATGCCTGGACTCGATCAAAGATTCTTTTGAAAAAGAAAAAGTAATAACGGCTATAAAAAACAGCGGTAAAGAAATAATTGAGATCAGTTATGATCAGATGAATCATTTTGCGGGAAACATGCTGCAGGTTAAGAACCGTAATGATAAAAATTTATTGGTCATGTCAACGCAGGCTTTCAAAAACCTTGATGCAGAACAAATACAGAAGCTTCAATCATTTAACAGAATCATTGATGCCGATATTTCAACCATCGAAACCCATGGCGGCGGCAGTGCAAGATGTATGATGGCCGAGATATTTTTGCAGCCTAAATAAATTAAGCTGTAATAAGTTGTCTGGAAATAATTTCAGCCACTTGTTTTTCTCTGTATTTTATGGCATGATTTAATTTTTCAAGTGCTTTGCTTAAATCTTTTTGAATATCAATTTCGGCCGATAAATGTATCTGCTTTTGATGTAAGGTTTCTTTAATTACAAGCAGATCATGCCACTGGCCGATTGTTTCCTGCAATTTATTATAATACGAGAACAAAGAATTTATTTTGTTCTTTTCTTCGTGAACGATCCAGTTGCTTGCATACATCCATTTCTTTATCAGCTTCCTTAGTTCATGCCAATCTTTTGTGGAGAGATGTTTGTGTAATAATTTTTCTATTTGGGCATTTAATTCGGTTACATATTGTTCGGGCAAAATCTTATTGGTGATCTGAACATACTTGTTGCAGCGGTCAATTACTTCCTGCAGATCGGTTTTATAAGATGCCGACTGCTGATGGAATGAAGAGATCAATGATTTTATTTTTTCTTCGGGAAAATAATTTTCAACAATATTTTTTAATTCATGTTTTTTTAACCATTGCTGCAATAATTGATATTCTCTTATCTCTCCTGCATTTTGAAAAATGGAACCAAGTAAATGATTTACTTTTTTAAATTTTTGTTTGGGATAGATAGTTTTTAAAAATTTGATGACCGATTTTAATTTCTTCAGTTCAACCCTGAAATCATGCAGCGAAGGCTCGTCTCCCATTAATTCAAAATCGTGAAGATGGTTGAATAATTTATTGATGCGTAGTAAAAAATATCGTTGTAACGATGACTGCATTGAAGAAAATAATAGTTGAATAATTCATCCAATCCAAAATTACAATCTTAAAAATGCTGCAAATTAATTTTAGGTTAATTTTTATTTTTCTGTTCAAAGGTAAGCTTCACGCCTTCTTCGAAACTAACCGGCGAATAGCCCAAAATACTTGCGGCTTTGGCGATTGTTAATCCCGATTTTTTTGCACGGAGTACGGGTTCGGGAAATGTTGCCGAAGTAACGTTTTCAATCAGGGATTTATCCAGCCTTAAAACATCGGCAACCGTAATGGCCATTTGATAAGGCGATAAAATATCTTTTCCCGCTAAATGAAAAATACCATTTGCTTTTTGCTCAATTATTTTTTCGATACCATTGCAAATATCAATTACATAAGTTGGAGTACGCAACTGATCGCTTACCACTTTTATTTTTTTATTCTGTTCTAAATTATTTTTTACCCAATGCAAAAAACTGGGGCGCATTCCTTCCCAAGCAACTCCGTAAATAAATACAATCCTAACAATGCAGTTCAATAAACCGGTTTGTTTAACCAATGTTTCGGCCATTAATTTTGTTTCGCCATAAAAATTTAAAGGTGCAGGTTTATTTTCTTCATCGTGCGGACCATTTTCTCCAAAAACAAAATCTGTTGATATATAAATGAAATGCGGAGAAAACGATTCGGCAGCATCTGTCAAATTTTTTGTTGCTTCTATATTATGCAATAAACAAGCTTCCTTATTGTTATTACATTCATCAGGTTTGCTCATGGCTGCGGTATGAATAATGACCGATGGTTGATGCGTTTGCAAGCATTCTTTTACAGCATTTTTATTCGTCAGGTCAAGCTCGGCATAAGTAAATTTTTCTTTAGCCGCAATCCGGCAAACGCCGCGACCGGAAGCAATTACATTAAAATTTTTTGAAGCGAAATATTGTATGAGATGCTGACCCAGAAAACCATTTGCACCGGTAATAAAAATTGTTTCCATGAAATGAATGTAAAAAATATTTTTATCAAAACTCATTTAAGAAATTAATATCTGCCATACTATCCAACAGAATACTACCGGGCAGTATTAATGTAAAACTTTTAATTGATATTTAGCTTCGTGCATTTCCAGCCAACTTATTTTCATCTTAATTTTTATCAAAAAAAAATTCATAAAATCTTAAACACCATTATAACCGGAATTTAAAAAGAGTGAAAATTTTTCTTAAAGCTTTAATTTTTTATTTCTTCAGCGCCCATTTTACTAAACATACTTCTTATATCTCTTTATTTTTCGAATCGAAATAATAATTTGACATAGAATTAATAAAATTATAATATAAATTAGAGGATGGTAGTTTATTTTCATTTCCGTACTTTTGCCGCTTCAATCAATTAGGCTAATCATTAAAAAATTGATAAGAAAATTTTTGAGCAGCGATAATTTCTTTATTAGTTAAGAGCAACAATCGAAAAGTTACTAAAGTTGGAGTACTTACTTCAGGAGGTGATGCACCTGGCATGAATGCCGCAATACGGGCTATTGTAAGAACCGGAATATATTATGGAATGGAGATGTTTGGTATCATGCGTGGTTATTCGGGAATGGTAGAAAATGATATTATCAAGATGGATTCCCGCAGTGTGGCAAATATTATTCAACGCGGCGGAACCATTTTAAAAACTGCAAGGTGCTTGGAGTTTTACGAACCTGCAGGCCGTAAGAAAGCTTACGAGAATTTAAAAAAGAATGGTATCAACGGATTGGTGGTTATTGGTGGCGATGGTAGTTTTAACGGAGCGCAAAAATTCAGTAACGAATACGATATTCCATGTATCGGCCTTCCCGGAACCATCGATAAAGATATTGCAGGTACCGATTTTACAATTGGTTTCGACACGGCTGTAAATACTGCTGTTCAGGCTATCGATAAGATCAGAGATACAATGGATGCGCACGATCGCTTGTTTATTGTTGAAGTGATGGGTCGTGATGCAGGTTATATTGCATTGCACAGCGGTATTGCTACAGGTGCCGAAAATATTTTAATACCAGAAAGAAAAACAACACTCGACCAGTTAGTATCAAATTTATTGGAAAAAGAAAGACGCAAAAAATTAGTAAACCTTGTTGTTGTTACCGAAGGCGATGAGTACGGAGGTGCCAACGGCGTTTCTAAAATTGTAAAAGAAAGTTTGCCTAATGCAGATATACGTGTATGTATCTTGGGGCATATTCAACGCGGTGGTTCTCCAACTTGTATAGACCGATATATCGCAAGCCGTATGGGCTATCATGCCATCGAATGTTTAATGAATGGAACAAATAATGTAATGGTTGGTATAGTAAATAATAAAATGCATTATACTCCTTTAGACAGTGCAGTAAAAGCAAAACAAAAAATAAGCGACGAGTGGATGGAAATTGTTAAAGTATTAGCATCTTAATTTTATAAAATAAATTTTCATAACGGATGATGATAGTTTATATCAGCAGAATATCCGGTTATCTCTACAAAAAACATTAATCGTTTACTATGTCAAAAAGTTTAGAAAAGTATCTTCATAAACAAATGGATAAAGAAGCAGGCTTAATTCATAGTTCGCACCGCACAAAGATCGTAGCTACAGTTGGACCGGCATGCGATACCTATGAAAAATTATTGAACCTCGCAAAAGCCGGCGTTAATGTTTTTCGTTTAAATTTTTCTCATGGATCGCATGAAGACAAGGCAAAGATCATTGCAATGCTTCGCGAAATGAATGATAAAGAACCTTTCAGTATTTCTATTCTTGCCGATTTGCAGGGACCTAAATTAAGAGTGGGTGAAATAGAAAATAACGCACTGGAAGTTAAAGCAGGCGATATCCTTACTTTCACCAATACCAAATGTGTTGGTACCTTAGAAAAAATTTATGTAAGCTACCCAAATCTTGCAGGTGATGTTAGGGTTGGAAATATTATTATGATTGATGATGGAAAGATAGAAGTTAAAGTGGTTGACATAACCAAAGATGGCGATGTAAAAGTTGAAGTAACATTGGGTGGCATCCTCTCATCAAAAAAAGGAATCAATCTTCCCGATACAAAAATCTCTTTACCTGCATTAACCGAAAAAGACCTGATTGATCTTGAATTTATAATTGAACAACAATGCGATTGGGTTGCATTAAGTTTTGTACGCAGTGTAAAAGATATTGTAATTCTGCGCAGCAAATTGCAGGAGAAAAAAAGCAAGACAAAAATCATTGCTAAAATAGAAAAGCCCGAAGCATTGGTTAATATCCGTGATATAATTGTTGAAAGCGATGCTATCATGATTGCACGCGGCGATCTTGGTGTTGAATTACCAATTGAACAGGTTCCGTTAATTCAAAGAGATTTAATAAAAAAATGTATCCATCGCGGCAAGCCGGTTATTGTGGCAACACAAATGATGGAAAGCATGATTGATCGTGTTAAACCAAACCGCAGCGAAATTACCGACGTTGCCAACGCAGTGTTGGAAGGTGCAGATGCAGTAATGCTAAGCGGCGAAACGGCTACCGGCGCACACCCTGCATTGGTAGTAGAAACAATGTGTAAAATTATTCGCCAGGTTGAAGCAACCGAATATCGTTATAACCGCGAAGAAGATTTAAAACCACAACCCCACTCCCCTTCCTTTTTAAGCGATGCAGCATGTTATAATGCATGTAAGATTGCAAAAGATGTTGATGCAAATGCATTGATTGGTATGACTCAGAGCGGTTATACTGCTTTTACCTTAAGCAGCTATCGTCCAAAATCTCCTTTATTTATTTTTACCAAGGAAAAGTTTTTAGTAAACCAATTAAGTTTAAGCTGGGGTGTTCGTGCATTTTATTATGATGAAGAAAATAGTTTGGATGATATTATTTTCGATCAGATAAATATCTTAAAAGAAAGAGGATATTTAGCCGAAGGCGATGTTGTTGTTAATACATGCAGCACTCCGGTTCATTTGCATCTGCCGACAAACATGATCAAGATTACAAAAGTTGAATAAATTATTTTTTAAGTAAAAGTTTATAAAAAGATTCTTCAAAGACGAAGAATCTTTTTTATTTTTACGACTTCGATCTGTTATTCATTTATCTCAATAATGTTAGACTTTGCCACTAATCATTTCCTTGAGTCCCGTTTATTTTAGTTTTAAACAACGCGATTAATAAAAATTTAAACATGCAGTATTCTGCAATAAATTTATCTTTATGCCGCAAAAAGAAGCAAATATGGCGCATCAAAAATTCAATATAGATTTAACAGACAGTTTCGAAAAAATTCCGGTTAAAATATTTTCCGATACAAAAACAGGATCAGCATTTGTTGCGCAGGAAGTAGCAAATCTTATCAGAGAAAAAACTAAAAAAGGCGAAGATTGTGTTTTGGGTTTAGCCACCGGCTCAACTCCCATCAGCTTATATGCCGAACTGGTTCGTTTGCACAAAGAAGAAGGATTAAGTTTTAAAAATGTAATCACTTTTAATCTCGATGAATATTATCCTTTAGAACGAGAAGCATTGCAAAGTTACTGGAGCTTCATGCATCGGCATCTTTTTAATCATATCGATATCGATCCTGCAAACATTCACATGCCTAACGGCGCTTTATTAAAAGAGGATGTAAAAAAACATTGTTTAAAATATGAAAGTTTAATTGATGCCGTTGGCGGAATTGATCTGCAAGTGTTAGGAATCGGTAATAACGGTCATATTGGTTTTAACGAACCCGGTTCGAGTATTTTTTCGAAAACACGTTTGGTTTCTTTAGATAATATTACACGAATTGCCAATGCGTACGAGTTTCAAAATATTTCGCAAGTGCCAAGAATGGCCATCACCATGGGTATCAGTACCATTTTAAAAGCAAAGAAAATTTTGCTGATGGCATGGGGAATGAAATCGCCGATTGTTGCAAAAAGTGTGGAAGGAAATTTAACCGAACAAATACCTGCAAGCATTTTACAGCAACACAACGATTGTACTTTTGTGATTGATGAAACTGCTGCATCGGAATTAACACGTATCAAATCGCCATGGTT
>DATAMD010000402.1:0-2913 GCA_036260755.1 Chitinophagaceae bacterium
GAACTACTGCAATTTATCCCGGTAAAAAATTAAAGTTTACTAAATAATTTTCACTTCTTGCCCCTCTCCAAATGGAGGGGGGTTGGGGTAAGGTAAACAAAAATTATTTTCTGATAGTTCATGGCCAATGGGTCATAGTTCGTGGAAGGTTACTAACACCTGTGCAAACCATGAATTATGAACTATACCCCATGAACTTTATTTTTGAGTAATGAAAAAAATTTCATCCATACTGCTCAACAAATATGTTATTGCAACAAGCCTTTTTATAGTGTGGATGTTGTTCTTCGATCAACGCGATCTTTTTTATGTACGCGAACAAAAACAAAAATTAAAAGAATTAGAAAATAAAAAAAATTATTACCGGCAGGAGATCGAAAAAACAAAAAAAGACCTCACAGATCTGCAGAATAACCCCGCCGCACTTGAGAAATTTGCACGTGAACATTATATGATGAAGAAAGATGGTGAAGATATTTTTATTGTTGAGCATCCCTCCGACAGCATAAAAAAATAAACTGCAACAATAAAATCGCCACATTGCCGTTTTAATAAATATCTCCGTTTTTACCCTCCGAAAGCAGTATATTTACCATTGCACGTTCAATTATTTTATGGAGAAATTTACTCAGGAACAATTGATGCTGTACTTGTATGGCGAAGCATCACCTATTTTAACATTGGCAATTGATAAGGCTTTGAAGGATGATGCCAAACTTCAAAAAGAGATCAATATGCTGAAACGCACCAAAAAACAATTGGATCAATTGAAGAATAAAGGCGTTTCTCCCGGTCAAAAATCTATTGATGCTATCTTAAAATATGCAGCCAGAAAAAAATCCTGATAAAAATTATTTTACTTCCCTCTGCAACAAATACATTTAATTTTATCAAACAAATTAATTGCCATGAAAAAATATCTCAGCAAAACTATTTTGATTGTTATCGCCTGCAGTTTTATTTTATTTACTCATGCACAACATAGCGGCAAAGTGCTTGAAACAAGAAAAGTAAAGAGCACAATTTTAAATAAAGAAGTCAGATACACGGTTTATTTGCCGGCAGATTATGAAACTTCGGAAAGAACTTATCCCGTTGTTTATTTATTGCATGGATTTACCGATGATAAATACCGGTTGGTTACAATTTGGCGAAATAAATCGTTATGCTGATAAAGCCATTGCCGATGGCACTATTCCGCCAATGATTATTATTATGCCCAACGGCGATTCGAGTTTTTATATTAACTCATACGATGGCAAAGAAAAATATGAAGATTTTTTTATTAAAGAATTTATGCCATCCGTTGAAAAAACATATCGCATAAAAGCCGAAAAAAGATTCCGCGGCATTGCCGGTTTATCGATGGGCGGATACGGCACTTTAATTTATGCTTTAAAATATCCCGAATTATTTGCCGCAGCTGCACCTTTAAGCGCTGCTGTTTGGGATGATGATGTGATAGTTACAATGCCCGATAAAAATTGGGAAAATGTTTTAGCTAATTTATACGGCAGGGATTTAAAAGGAAAAGACCGGTTAACCGACACATGGTATAAAAATTCGCTATTAAAAATTATTGAAACAAAACCGGCCGATGAATTAAGAAAAGTTCGTTACTGGATCGATTGCGGCGATGATGATTTTTTAACCAAAGGAAATTGTTTATTGCATATTGCCTTAACCGAAAAAAAAGTGCCTCACGAATTTCGTGTACGCGATGGCGCACATAACTGGACTTACTGGCGTACCGGAATTACCGATGCATTAAAATTTATTGGCGATAGCTTTCATCAAAATTAAATGACAAAAAAAGAACGTTACCAGTTTATAATTAATTATTTTCAGCAACACGCACCCAATGCTGAAACAGAATTAATTTATGATGATCCGTTTCAATTATTGGTGGCAGTAATTCTCTCTGCACAATGCACCGATGTTCGTGTTAATGCAACCACGCCCAAAATTTTCGAAAAATATGCAACGCCGCAAAAGCTTGCAGCGGCTGCGTTTGATGATCTCTTCCCTTTAATAAAAAGTATTTCTTATCCTAATAACAAAACCAAACATTTAATTGGTATGGCTAACATGTTATTGGGAAAATTTAACGGCAAAGTTCCCATGACGGTTGATGAATTAATTCAACTGCCCGGTGTTGGGCGAAAAACTGCAAACGTAATTACCAGTGTAATTGATCAACAACCCAACATGGCTGTTGATACGCATGTGTTTCGTGTAAGTGCAAGAATTGGTTTAACAACAAATGCAACAACACCGTTGGCAACCGAAAAACAATTAATAAAAAATTTTCCGCAGCAATTAATTCATAAAGCACATCATTGGTTAATACTGCATGGCCGATATGTTTGTACAGCACGCAATCCTAAATGCGATGTTTGCGGAATTAAAGATGCCTGTAAATATTATTCTAAGAATTAAATTTTTTTTGTTACCGGCTTTTGTATTTTAATTTAACTGCTGTTGCGTCGCACACTTCAACGCTTTGTACTTTATTGCACAGCTATTAGCTCATGGCTCGCTGCTCACAGCTTCAACTGTACAAGTGTGCGACGCAACCGTTGCCGGGCTTTGTTTTACGGCTTGTAACATAAAAAAAATCGCGAAAATCTTGTTTTCTTAGTTACGTAATTATGCTGTTAAATGGAATTATTTTGACAGATTTCTTTCTGCACCCTCGATTGTTAAAAACATCGGGATAATTTTAAAAAATGTGCACAAAGTATTAAATTGTATGAATAAGCTGTTAATGAAAATGATTTTTTTGTGCGGGATATGTTGATACAAAAAAAAATGTGATTTAGTGGTCTAATAAAATTTAATAATCAAATCAGCTTTTTTGAATGATTCAGAGACTATATTCGTTCTCCTTATTTATCAGTTAACAATTTCTTA